>NZ_JBTYKD010000211.1:0-7050 GCF_054880495.1 Nostoc sp. | reverse complement strand
AACGCACCATCCGAAGATTCTGGTGCGTTAGCCTACGCCATAACACACCCTACATATACTTAGATTTTTTCATAAATCAAATACTAGTCCTATAGGCATTCTATCAACAAGTATCTATTCTCTTGTTTCACTCAAGTTCATATTCATTTCAATTTGTCAATGGCTGTAACCAATAAATTCAAGTATGCTGAATTTATCAGGCTACTAGTGTAGATTCCACAGGAGATAGGTTTGTTCAATATCAACTTTTCTTTTTGTATCTGGTTAAAACAACGTTATACAGTCATTGGAGTTTTATTGCTTGCTATGTCTATTACAGCTTGCAATAACTCTGCTACATCACAACTAGCATCTGCCAATCGCCCAACGCTGGCAAATCTTTCGGACAGGTCTAATCCATCTTCTCCACCCGCCTCTGGCACACAAAATCCTGACAATAACCAGTCCCAAGAACAACAAGCAGTCCAACTCATTCATGATTATTACGATGCCATCGCTCGTCAAGACTATAAACAAGCTTACTTGGCTTGGGATGGAGATGGTACTGCCAGTAAGCAATCATTTGAGGAATTTCAGCAGGGTTTTGCTAACATCGTATCCATTGTTGAAGAAGTCGGAAAACCGGGTTCTTTAGAAGGGGCAGCAGGTTCGCTATATATTGAAATTCCCGTTACTGTTACGGATGTTAGTAGCAATGGAACTCCACAGCGTTTTCGTGGTAGCTATAAGCTGCGACGAGTCAATAACGTTCCTGGCTCAACTCCAAACCAACGTAGATGGCATATCTACTCGGACAATATTTCTCTTGAGCAGTAATTGGTTCTAGAAAAATCCTGAATCATCCTGAATGCTCTGTTACTTTCTTTTAAACGTCAACTCTCCCTAGTCAAAAATCAGATTTCTCTTTAACCGAACTGTATTGTGTTGACACCTCATCAAGGCAAATATCAATTAGATGCTGCGCCTCGTCTACCTAAGTCGCCCCAATTTCTTGAAAGAAGTCACTACCACCGAATGTCATTGTACCGAAACTGAGAACCGAAATCTTAAGACCGGACTTTCCTAAAAATCGCGTTTCCATCGCTGTTACTCCTTGAAGCCGTGCCTATTTGAAGCTCAAGTGAATATTTTCTCACAATAGAGAGTTTCTGTGGAACAGCTTATGACATCTTCTTAATCACCTCATCAGTCATCTGAATTTGGTTTTTTCCTATATTACGTTTGAGTAAAAAAATAGCTGCATCATGTGCTATCTGACCACCATCACTAAAGCAAGCATCCTCGATAACGACTGGTTCAATACCACGCTCAAAAGAGTCAATTGCTGTCTGGAAAATACAGCTATCAGTTTCAACTCCACAAAGATATATTTTGCTGATTTGATTAATCAAAATAAAACTCGAAAACTCTTCCGTAAATGCCGAGTAATAAGGTTTATCAAAAATATTATGTATATATGGATGAAGTTCATCAATAATGCTCTTAATGACAAAAGCCCAAGCGGAATTTGACCGACACGTAGTTCCGGCTTGTCCCGATCAATTAACTGCAAAAAAGCTGCATCTGCTTCTCCATCACGAGCCACTTAAGCCTTATATCTTTGGAGGAAAAGGCGTAGGTTCTCAAGGGGATGGCACTGCACAACTGATAGTTAAAAATCAAGAGAGTCAAAGAAAAGCTATCGAAATTATTAAGCGTGATTTTCCTCAAATGCAAGCGTTACAGTTAACTATTTCAAGACCACCAACTCCTATGATTGACTTAGTTGAGGATGAGTTGAATGGGAACAAACTTGAGAAATTGTGACAGGAGATAAAGAGAGATTAAGTTATTTCTATCGCTGTTTAATTATGAATGCTCTAAAACTGCTATTTCCTCTATTTCGGTTATGTGTTTTTTGAAGTTGTTAATAAAGTTTGCTTCTCCAGCCGAGTTTGTAAATCTACAATTAGATTCTCTCCATTTCGTCGCGCCTCCCATAAACCAGAGTAGTGAAAACCAATGTTCATTTAGCTCAACAACTACTTGACAGACGTTTTCCTGGTAAAGCTGTTTTGCACGTTTCGGCTTAAACAATCTACCATTGGCAGGAATATGGCGACTTGATTTATGGAACTGGGCAAGATGCGTTTGATACTCAGTGGGTTTGAGAGGTGGAATGGTTGAGGGGAGCGATCGCGTTTTAGGGTGCGATCTAGGGTGTTGACTTTGTAGGAAAATTGCTAATACCAATTTAATGTGAAGTTGCACTAAATGAGTAACTCTCTATTCTTGGCGCTCTTCTCTAACGAGACGCTGCGCGTTGGCGGAAGCCTCTCTAAGAGTTGGCGTACTTGGTTCACCAGCGCTGTAGGCGGGTTTCCCACCGGAAGCGACTGGTGAACCCGAAGGGCGGTTCGTTTAATATTCTATGCATCTTCATACAGAATTGGTATTAGATAACCATTTTTTGGTAAATGATTAATTATAGAGCGATGCCTACGCCTCTTATCCTCTAAGAAAACTCAGGAGCGATCGCTCTTTTCCTCGCTTGTATCTTGGTATGAAAAAGCCCGAAGCTAGCATCAGCTATTGTCCACGCTCGTGCTTCATACTTGCAAGCGATCGCACTTCCCTTCAAGAATGGTACTATCTCAGCATTCTGTCTAGGATAATTAAGAGTGAAAAACACAAAGCTAGAAAAGAAAAGTTTGTTCACAGTAATAGATGATGCCGAAGCGATAAAAATAAGTGGCAGTCTAAGCAGTCTTAAAATTAAATGTAGATTTAATGCAAAGCCTATATTTGATGCAAAGCCGTTTGATGCAAAGCGGTTTCCAAAAAAAGGTGTACTCACCGATGTTATACCTTCGACGATAGCCTAAATACTCATTCATCTCACAAAACGCGCGTTCACACGTTGCGATAAATGACCACTGAAACTGCTACAGCTTGTACCGGAGTGGGCGGTGCGAAGGCAACACGCAAGAGAAATGATTGACTACGGGTGTATGGCGTGCCAATAGTGCCCTTGTAGCGATCGCCCACAAGAATTTTCTTAGAGGAACTTGAGCAACAGAGCGTAGGCGCAGCCCGCTTTCGGCATCGCTCTTGTATTGAAAAACTGGACATCCCCTCAAAAATGGTGATGATTAATTTAATCTGCAATCTTTTTCTAAAATTTATGCGTTTAATCATCAGTCGTTTTCAGGCTTTGGCTATTGCCACTGGGCTAGTTGCTCTGTTGGGGTGTTCGCCAGCAGTAACCCAGATGCCAACACCGACAACAGAAAAACCATTACAGCCAACGCCGATTGTACCTACTAAATCCTCAATAAGCCCTCATTTGATGTTGGGGAATCCTAGCGGTGCAACTCCAACGAGCATTACTCCAGATAATTACCTAATGGTAAAAAACCAGTACGCAGTTTCCTACAATCAAACCAAAGGGACTGCCAACTGGGTAGCTTGGCAGTTAAATAAGTCATGGCTTGGCGATGCAGAACGCCAAAACAACTTTCGCCCTGATAATACTTTGCCTACGGGTTGGACGCGAATAACTCCCAGTGCTTACACAGGCTCAGGTTACGACCGAGGCCATATTGCACCATCGGGCGATCGCACCCGGACGGTAGACATTCGTGACAGGTTAAGACTAAATTACTTTTGTCAATTAGTAGTTACGCTGAAAAATCACTTAAATATAGGGTATTAAACTAACTTATGTACTAACTTTTTCGGACAATAATGAGTGATGCATTTAGAGATTAAGCGATCGCATCCCCAAAAATAATGTTTTTTACCCCTATTTTGGCAAAATTTTAAGCACTATTACTTATTGACAAATTGTTTAAAACTTTAACCTGTCAAGAATGGACGGTAGAGGATAATGCTGCCACTTTCCTGATGACCAACATGATGCCGCAGACACCCGATAACAATAGAAATACGTGGGGTAATCTAGAAGATTATTCCCGATATTTGGTAAGCCAGGGAAAAGAACTTTACATTGTTGCAAGCCCTTTTGGTAGCCTTGGCGAACCCCTCAAAGGTAAGGTGACGGTTCCTCAGACAACTTGGAAGATAGTTGTTGTACTAGACAACCCCGGCGCTGGGCTTGATGGTATTACTGCAAGCACCCGTGTCATCGCGGTGAACATCCCTAACCAGGAAGAATTAAATAATGATTGGAGAGCTTACAAAGTAAGTGTTGATGAATTAGAAAAACTCACAGGATATGATTTTCTCTCCTCAGTTTCGCCAAATATCCAAGAAGTTATTGAAAGCAAAGTAGATAATTTGTAAAAATGTCAAGTTTCAACAATTTTTGTAAAAATCCCCGCTAAATTTATTGTCGGGGTTTTACCAACTACATAAACATCAATCTCTTTGTTGCCGAGGCTATAATAAGTTGCGCCTTCTGGTTGCCATAACTCCTCCGGTTCAATGTTAGGGTCTTCTCGAAAGTCCAAGCAGCTGTCGCCGTCTACCCCATCAAGATGGACAGCACAGACGAGGTAAGGGTTATGGGCATATAGGAGACAGCGATCGCATATGAGAAGTTTTGCCATAGTATCAGTTTACTGCCTGTTTCAAGCGATCGCTTGTTGGTTCAACTGTATGGTTGTTTCGAGCATCACTAAGAAAAAGCGAATTGTTGGGTCACTAATCAACTACAGGTAATCCTGCCAGTGCCATTGCCACTTCTTCTGCACTATATTCAGTATCCACAAGCCGTCCAGCTTGATAATCGATATAAGCTTGCATATCAAAATGTCCATGACCGCAAAGATTAAACAGGATAGTTTTAGTAACATCTTCTTGTTTGCAGAGCAGAGCCTCGTCAATTGTTGCTTTAACAGCATGATTAGCTTCTGGTGCTGGTAAAATCCCTTCTGCGCGGGCAAAAGTTAATCCAGCAGCAAAGCAAGCGAGTTGGGATTCAGCACGCGATTCAACTAACCCCAAATTCACAATGTGGCTAACAAGCGGGGCCATGCCGTGATAGCGCAAGCCTCCAGCATGAATTCCTTCTGGCACAAACCCACTTCCCAAAGTATGCATCTTAGTAAGTGGAGTCAAGTGGGCAGTATCACCAAAATCCTAAGCATATTTTCCACGAGTCAATGATGGACAAGCAGCAGGTTCCACAGCTATTACTTGTACATCTCGTTCTCCTCGCAGTTTAGCACCGATAAATGGGAAAGCAATTCCGGCAAAGTTGCTACCGCCACCTGTGCAGCCAATAACAATATCAGGGTAATCTCCTGCCATTTCTAATTGAGTCAGTGCTTCTTGACCAATGACGGTTTGATGCAGCAGTACATGATTGAGAACACTACCTAAAGCATACTTAGTTTGTTCATCAGCAGCAGCTACTTCAACAGCTTCACTAATAGCAATCCCCAAACTGCCATTACTATTGGGATGTTGTGCAAGAATTTTACGTCCGGCTTGAGTTTGAGTACTTGGGCTAGCAACGACCCTCGCGCCGTAGGTTTCCATTAGAGCTCGGCGGTAAGGCTTTTGCTGATAGCTAACCTTTACCATATAAACTAAGACTTCTAAACCGAATAGCGCACCGGCAAAAGCTAGAGATGATCCCCACTGTCCGGCTCCCGTTTCAGTAGTTAGCTTTTTGACCCCAGCTTGTTTATTGTAGTATGCTTGGGCGACCGCAGTATTGGGTTTGTGGCTTCCAGAAGGGCTAACACCTTCATATTTGTACAGGACTTACGCAACTGTCACAAGCAATGGCGCGGTGTAGCCGCGCCGTGCGCCAAACAACTAGGCGATAAACATGGCAACATTCGGACGTTTTAGTTGCTGAACTAAATAATTTGATAACAATCCATGCTTAATTTGATAGATTGTTTGACCAGTTTTATAAGCTAAATCTTTGAGCCTAAGCCAAACTAAAATAGCGCAGGCAATATGATTTCTTTGAATACGACCCTTACGACATTGGCATGATTCAATGCCAGTCAATTGTTTTAATTCTCGGTGAAACTCCTCAACTTTCCATCGAACCTTACACACTTTTTGTACAACGTCCGTAGAATCTTGAGATAAATCGTTTGTAGCGATAAAATCCGTTTTGTCGGTGGAGACAATTACCCGGAACAGTTTCACTTTTTTAGCTTGAGGAAACTTTTTTATTTTAACTATTTTACCTGATTTCAACTCCTCTTCATTCCAAGATAACAATTCAATTTTTTGATAATCTTCTTCACCTGCTGTATCATCAACAAGTCGATTACGTTTCAGAGGACAATAATAATATTTTCCTAATCCATCAATATATAACATCAATTTATTTGTCGCATACCAAGTGTCCATCAAGACAGCTTTAAATGGTAAAACCTTATTATACACAAGGTTTTGCAGCATCTCCATCACATGGTCTATCTTTGTTTTTCCATCTCTATCTGGGTCATAAATGCGATAGTCAACTACCCAAAACTTTCCTAGTTCATGATTTACATATACACAATTTACTAGCCCAATCCCTTGAATTACACCATGCTCGTTGCCACTATATTGGCGTTTACTTGGCTCTATTTCAATAGCGTATCGTTTATCAATTACTGTGTCATCAAAAACCAAGTAGGCGTTATCATTTATTTCTATTAAATCTTTCACGTTATCCCAAAGAATCCGAGGTGTTAATTTTTCGTTCTTTAAATAACGGTTGATTTTATCATGACTGATCTGCTCTAAATGCTCTGCCAAATTTGTCAGCGTATAATTAATCTGGCTACTTAACAAGTACTGGCAATAGTTAAGTTTAGTAAATCTCATAAAGCTACAGGATTTATTTTATGCCTCCTCAGCTAATCTTCTCATGATTTGATGAATACTTAACACAGCCGATTACTGTTACTAATTTTAGCAATGTCCTCTGAGTACACCACCATCTTTTAGTACATAAATACTATAAAAATGCGATCGTACTGTGCCAGTTGCGTAAGTCCTGTGAGAGAAAACTAACAGAAGTAGCAGATATCGGGTGTATTCAAAAAAGTTTAGTTCAGCATTTCCAAGACATCAAAGATCCCAGAGTGGAGAGAA
>NZ_JBTYKD010000210.1:0-11590 GCF_054880495.1 Nostoc sp. | reverse complement strand
TTACAGTTTGGATGAGTTAGAAACTCTCTGGCAACAGGCAAAAGCCCAACTTGCTAAAGAAGGCTCATAAGTCAATAGATCCCGCGATCGCTACGACAATTTTCTAAAAGTTTAAATAATAGCAGTATAAATTATTTACTTAAGGAAAAGACTAGAGAAACATAAATTACTATGTCTCTCTAGTCTGGTTAACGCATAAATCATATTTAAGATTTGGGAATAATATCTGTAATAATACTTACAATACTTTTATGACTGTGAATTGACTACCTTTAATTTGCCTGTGTTCGATAATCACAGAATAAATCTTTTGAACCCAGTCTGACTTCACCCGATCAGAGTAATTGTTGATTACCCAGATGGTTCACCCGATTGGAGGAAGACAATAACCAATAATCAACTCACATTGATAAGATGACGAAAAGGTAAAGATTTGTACTATGACTATTCTTGATATTGGTTCTCCCCTAATTGCGATCGCCGCACAAACCCGCCAAGGTGCAAGTAAGCTAGCGATTCTCTCCACTGATGCCAAAAATCAAGCACTTGTGGCGATCGCCCAAGCTTTAGAATCAGCTAAAGATGAAATTTTACAAGCAAATGTTGCTGATTGTGAAGCTGCTACTTCGGTCGGAATTCCAAAACCACTTTATAAACGCTTGCAATTAGATGAACATAAATTAAGAGATGCGATCGCTGGGGTACGAGATGTTGGTAAGCTAGCTGATCCAGTCGGTAAAATACAGATTCACCGCGAACTTGACACTGGTTTAATTCTCAAGCGGATCACTTGTCCTTTAGGGGTTTTGGGGATTATTTTTGAAGCCCGGCCAGAGGCGGCGATTCAAATTGTTTCTTTGGCGATCAAATCGGGTAATGGTGTAATCCTCAAAGGTGGAAAGGAAGCTGTGCGTTCTTGTGAAGCGATCGTTAAGGCAATTAAACAGGGATTATCTCATACTGCTGTTAACCCCGATGCGGTACAATTGCTGACAACTAGAGAAGAAACTCTGGAACTTTTGAAATTAGATAAATATGTGGATTTAATTATTCCTAGAGGTTCTAATTCCTTTGTGCGCTTTGTGCAGGAAAATACGCGGATTCCGGTACTAGGTCACGCCGATGGGATTTGTCATCTTTATATAGATAAAACCGCCGATATTTCTAAAGCAGTTCCGATTACCGTCGAGGCCAAAGCGCAATATCCTGCTGTTTGTAATGCGATTGAAACTTTGCTAGTTCACCAATCAATTGCCAGAGAATTTTTACCAAAAGTTGCTGAGGCTTTGCAAGAACACCATGTGGAATTAAGGGGTGATAAACGCACCTTAGAAATTTTACCTAACATCAAAACTGCAACATTAACAGACTGGGAAACAGAATACAGCGATTTTATTTTGTCGATCAAGATTGTAGATTCTATAGAAGATGCGATCGCACATATTAACGAATACGGTTCTCGTCATACCGATGCGATTATTACTGAAGATTTAGCATCTGTTGAAACTTTCTTTGGACTGGTAAACTCAGCCAATATATTCCACAATTGTTCTACCCGATTTGCTGATGGTTTCCGCTATGGTTTTGGTGCAGAAGTAGGAATTAGTACACAACAAATGCCTCCCCGTGGCCCCGTTGGTTTAGAAGGATTAGTCACATACAAATATCAAATGACTGGCGATGGCCATATTGTAGCTAGTTACACCGGGGCTAATGCTAAAGCTTTTACTCATCAGGATTTAGTGTAAAACATTATCAAAAGTATATGCTCTAGTAATCCTAGAAATACACCGATTTATCCGGTGTATTTTTTATCTTAATACTTTATTTGAATTGTCAAAAGTTTTAATTGGGCCATGCCATCGATCATCATTTAAGAAAACCTCGTTAAAAGCTCCATTAGTGTATTGACTAATTACCTTGCTCCAAAAAGCTTGTGCGCCTAAGTTAAAAGCAGTCTGCCGTACCTCCCAACTGCCGGGAAACTGGTCGAAAATTTGAGTAGCTACCCGTTCACCAATGCCCTGACTTCGATACCTCTTGAGGATAAAGAACTCAGCAATAGACCTAGCATTGTTATGAAGGTAAGTGTGCTGATTAACAAGTACAAACCCTGCCAGTTTCTCATCAACTTTAACTAGAAATGGGTGCCGTTCAGGTTCTTTCCAATAGTAATCAAGATATCGATAGCCAAACAAGCCGCAGTCATCTACATCTTTAACTTCTATCTCACTCAGGTCATACTGGTATAGTTCCATTAAATTACACAGAACTGACTTCTGTTTTTGAGTAGCTTTTACTACTTCTATTTTCATAAAGCATCTACGATACTGGAACTAAAAAATATGCTTTCATACAGAGAAATATTTAGGATATTTTTTAATTTGGAAGTCTCTTTAAACTAAGGCTTTAAGTAACGCCTGAAGTTTAAGCTGCACCTCTGCGAACTCTTTGTGAGGATCAGATCCAGCCACGATACCAGCACCAGCATATAATCTCGCGCGATCGCCATCAATTAATGCGGAACGAATTCCCACAATAAACTCGCAGTTACCCTGAGAATCTATCCAACCCAGAGGCGCAGCATACAAACCCCTTTCAAAGCTTTCATAACGACGAATTTCGGCACAAGCAACATCTTGTGATGCACCTGCAACGGCTGGTGTAGGATGCAATTGTGCGACAATCTTTAATGGATGTATGTTAGTAGGAACTGTAGCACTTATTGGTGTCCATAAATGCTGGATGTTAGATAATTGTCGTAGGCGAGGTGCTAATATTTGAGGTAATAAACCTAGCTGGGATAGGCGTTGTGTAATGAAATCAAGTACCAGCGAATGTTCATGCTTTTCTTTTTCACTATTGAGTAAGTCATTGGCATTAGCTGCATCTTCAGCAGGGGTTTTACCTCGTGGTGCAGAACCAGCTAAAGCATCAGTAATCAACTGTTGATTATTAATACTAATTAATCTTTCTGGACTGGCACCAATAAAGTTTTGTCCTTTGCCATTACTTATAGAAAAAATATAACAGTTAGGATGTATTTGCCTAAGATTATTTAAAGATTTAACTAAGTTAAACTGATTCCTTGATTTGACATCTAATATATCTGCCAATACAATCTTACTTAAATGACTAGAGCGAATTTTATCCAAAGCTGATACTACTGAACGTTTAAATTGAGCAGCATTCGTGACGGATTTTTGGGATAATTTTGCTGGGAAAGAATCAATATTAACAGAGTAATATTCTAAAGATTGGATAAAATCAATTTTATTTTGCACATTCTCCAACAACCTTTCAATATTTACATTTGCATTGATAATTAGATTTGTTACTAATATACAACGCTGATTTTTGACAGCTACTTGCCAACGTGGAAGAAAGATGGTAGCAGATGGAAATGGATAATCTAGTTGAGTATTTTTATCAAAAAAACTGAAATAACAAAAAAAGTGAGGCCCAGAAAAAGGTAGGTTAGCGTTACCAAAATTAATTATTTTTTTTAGACAAGATTTGATAAAATATTCTGCTTGAGTAAAACGGTTTGCACCATCAATGTGTAATTTTGTTACAGCATCAATTGCGGCGACCGCTTCTCCTTTACCTTTGTCCTCAAAGTAAAAATTTATTTCATTTGCTTGTGTAAGTTGATCAAATACAAGTAAAGGGTCAACTAAATCGATCTCCTGAGAGATACTGACAATTTGCCTGCAATTATTTTTGACGCACTTTTCTTGCACTGCTACCAAAAATTGATATAAATCTTTGTGGTCTACAAAGAGGTTGCTACGACATGGTGAAACTGTCATGGATATATAGTAAATTTTTTTTAAGTTAACTTCCTAAAGTGTAATTAATCGTGGTCATATTTCTACAGGTAACATATTAAGTTGTCATTTCACCAGCGTAGAATTTGTCTTGTTTGTGGTGTTCATAGACCCTAACAAGCCAGTTCCAGCCTTGGGCTGTAACCGTGAGGGTGGAGTGTTAACAATGTAAGATTAACGAGCCACAGTAAAAGTGACAGTCGTTTTTACCTCATGAATATCTAGCGTCTCTTTACATCGTAAAATATCAAGTGTGAGTAATATTCCGGGAATTTAATTAATCACAACTGATGACTACCAAGCAGATTTTATATCCCAACACTAAGTTATGGATGGCAGCGATTAAACCGCCAATGTATAGCGTTGCCATTATGCCCATTTGGGTAGGAACAGCAGTAGCATTTGCCGAAACTAAAATTTTTAATGGTGTAGTATTTTCTACTTTTGTAACTGCGGCAATCTTAATTCTTGCCTGGGAAAATATCACTAATGATGTCTTTGATTCCGAAACGGGTATTGATCAAAATAAGCACCATTCTTTGGTGAACTTAACAGGCAATAAGCCATTAATATTTTGGATAGGAAATTTGTGTTTAAGTTTGGGGTTGCTGGGCATAGTAGCGATCGCCTTTTGGCAACAAGACCTAACTGTTATCGGTATAATTTTGCTCTGCTGTGGCTTAGGCTATATGTACCAAGGGCCTCCCTTTCGCTTAGGATATCAGGGTTTAGGCGAGATTCTTTGCTTTTTTGCCTTTGGCCCCTTAGCAGTGGAGGCAGCCTACTACAGCCAAACCCAAACTTGGTCAATGACAAGTTTAGCAGCTTCAGTGATTGTCGGCATTGCCACAACCTTAATTTTGTTTTGTTCACACTTTCACCAAGTTAAGGATGACATAGCAGCAGGCAAGCGATCGCCTATCGTCCGTCTAGGAACCCAAAAAGGTGCCCAACTCCTAGTTTGGTTCACTGGTAGCATTTATCCCCTCACCTTGCTATTTGTGCTATTGGGAATTTCTCCACCTTGGACATTGCTGAGTTGGGTGAGTTTACCCTTTGCTTTCAAATTATGCCGCCACGTCCAAGAAAATCACAACCAGCCGGACAAAGTTAGTAACTGTAAATTCATCGCCGTAGCCGTGCATTTCTGGGCTTGCTTGTTGTTTGGACTGGGATTTATGCTTTAGTAAAATTATTAATTGATGCGTTATCAATTTAAATTTCGTCCTTATCAGCGAAGATTTGTGCGATCGCTTAGCACTAATCACGGTAACTGGGATATTCGTCAGGGCATTATCCTCCGTCTCACCGATGAATCAGGTAAAGTCGGCTGGGGAGAAATTGCCCCAATTAGCTGGTTTGGTTCCGAAACCCAAGAACAAGCCTTAGATTTTTGTCGCCAACTCCCAGCAGAAATCACAGACGAGATAATTTTTTCCATCCCCGATGAGTTACCTGCTTGTCAATTTGGCTTTGAGTCAGCGCGAGAATGGGGAGAGACGCGATTAATCGCGTCTGTACTAGGGAGTGAATTCTTTTCCATGCCCAATGCCCCATACTTCTCTACGAGAGGCTGCGCCAACGGCAACGCTACTTCTCTACGAGAGGCTGCGCCAACGACGTCGCTACTTCTCTACGAGAGGCTGCGCCAACGACGCCGCTCAGTACAAGTCAGTACAAGTCAGTACAAGTGCCCAATGCCCCATGCCCAATTTTACAGTGGCTTATTAGCATCTGGGGAAGCGGCTTTAAATCAATGGGAAACCTTGTGGCAGCAGGGATATCGCACGTTTAAGTGGAAAATTGGAGTGTATGCGATCGCTGATGAACTAGAAATTTTTCAGTCACTGATACACACCTTACCAGCTTCTACAAAACTGCGATTAGATGCCAACGGTGGACTCAGCGATGAAGAAGCTAACTTATGGCTGTGGACTTGCGACAATCTCAAGGCAAATGGAGAACTACCCCTAGAAATTGAATTTATCGAACAACCGCTACCCGTTGAGCAATTTCAGCAGATGTTGGAATTGAGTATGAGTTATGAAACTGCGATCGCTTTAGATGAATCTGTTGCCACACTTGGACAACTCGCCGCCTGTCATCAAGAAGGTTGGCGAGGTATTTTTGTCATAAAGCCTGGAATAGTTGGATCACCATCTCGTTTGAGAAAGTTTTGCCACCAGCATCAAATTGATACTGTATTCTCATCAGTATTTGAAACTGCGATCGCAAGATTTGCAGCACTCAAGCTAGCAGCCGAATTATCCCGAAACAACAGGGCAATTGGTTTTGGCATCGACCATTTTTTTGAACAAGAAGATACGTGGCTTCAAAGTTTATGGAACGACCTTTAGACTGTCTTAATAACCTTGCTCAGGATGATTGGCTTATCGGTTACAACAGCCATCATTTTAATAAAATAGCTCAAGAATTGTATTTAGAACTAACACAGATATCAGCGTATGGAACACCACCAAAAATCATCTTAGCCGAACGCGAACCATTACGATTTTTAGCAAGTTTTATTGCCGCTTGTGCAGCTAATTGTCCAGTTTTTCTGTGTAACCCCGACTCGCGAACACAAGAATGGCAACAAGTCTTTGATTTAGTACAGCCAGATATTATTTTGGGCATGGGGCATGGGGCATGGGGCATGGGGAATGGGAATAATACCCAATGCCCAATTCCCAATAGCATCATGATTTCCACAGGTGGTTCATCGGGGCAGATGAAATTCGTCATGCACACTTGGGAAACTCTCATAGCATCTGTAAAAGGATTTACCGAATACTTTCAACTAAAGCCAGTTAATTCTTTTTGTGTATTACCGCTATATCACGTTAGCGGTTTAATGCAATTTATGCGCTCTTTCACCACCGGAGGTAAACTGGCTATACTACCATTCAAAGCATTAGAAACAGGTCAAATATTAAATATTAAACAATCAGAATTTTTCATATCTTTAGTACCAACACAGTTACAACGTCTTTTAGAAAATCCCGAATTAACTGAATGGCTATCCCAATTTAATACTGTACTTTTGGGAGGTGCGCCAGCATGGAATGAACTACTAGAAAAAGCCAGATTTCATCGCATCCGGTTAGCACTTACCTATGGCATGACAGAAACCGCCTCTCAAATTGCTACCCTCAAACCAGATGATTTTCTGAGCGGTAAAATTAGCAGTGGTCAAATTCTTCCCCATGCAAAAGTAACTATTTGCAATCAGCAAGGCGAGATTTTAAATTCAAATCAAATCGGAAATATCACCATTAATGCTCAATCTTTAGCCCTTGGTTACTATCCTAAAACCAGAGAAAATCAGGATATTTTCCAAGTAGATGATTTAGGTTTTTTAGACGACCAAGGTCATTTAAATATAGTCGGACGTAGCAGCGACAAAATTATTACAGGTGGCGAAAATATTTATCCAGCAGAGATTGAATCCGCAATACAAGCAACTCAAATGGTTGCTGATATTTGTGTCATCGGCATCCCAGATAAACACTGGGGACAAGCATTAACAGCGATTTATATTCCCAAACAATCAGATACTTCTGCCTTAAAAATTCAAGCCTTACTCAAAGACAAACTCAGCAAATTTAAAATCCCTAAATATTGGATTCCCCAGCAAAACTTACCCCGTAACTCACAAGGTAAAATTAACCGCCAACAACTACAGCAAATAGCCACAGAATTCCTCCAAAATACCATCACATAATCTCTCTCGACTTTCTTCTCTCTGCGCCGCGCCAGTTGCTTCAACGGGGGGAACCCCCCTTCGGGTTCACCAGTCGCCTACGGCGGGAAACCCGCCTACAGCGCTGGATTCACCGCAACGCACTGGCTTCTCTGCGTCTCTGCGGTTCGTTTCCAACCACTGAACTATCTCATCAGGTAATTCATGCTTACTTCTACTACTTGCATCAATACAAACATGGCGAGTAATAGCCTTAGCAACTACCACCTCACCCACAGTAATTTCATAAGTAATTTCGAACTTATCAACACCTATTTTTTGGGGAATTAAGCTAATCAGCAACTTGTCCCCGACAAACATAGGGCGCAAAAAATCGACACTAGTATGAACAATGGGGAAAGCCACAGACGGATTCGTGAAAAAATCTTTGATATTAATACTTGATGCCTCTAAAGATTCTTCATAAGCTTCATGGCAAATACCCAAAACGTTAGCAAAATAAACTACTCCAGCAGCATCAGTATCTTGAAAGCGAACCGTGCGGTTGTAAGTAAAAGGCATTTTTGATAATTTGAAATTCAAAAAGAGAAATAGTAGGTAATAAGTCTGCTTTGCAAACTAATTAGGCGATCGCTTCTACATTAACTCCAACGGCGGAACCTCGAAGTCATTAAACGAGCAAACATTGTAAGACGAAGCGGCTATTGCCTTTACCAGCTTACCGTCGAGAGTCAGCATAGCGCCTACCTGCTGTGAAAGTGCGACATAAGAGCCATCGTAAGCGGAGATTCCATAATTTAATGCGATCAGCAACTGCATCCGCCATCAAGTCAGCTGTGGAGACAGCACGCAAGGGTAAAGCTTTGAGACTAGCTAAATTGCCTTGAATTAGAGAAACATTGTAACTACCCGCACGAGCATACTTCCATAAAACGTTTGCACACTCAATGTAAAATAAGTCAGGTACAAAGATTTCTGTCTGGGGATAGGCAAGGTGAGCAAACAGTTGATTAACCTTGGCTGTTAGCGGATCAGGAATAAATTGCTTAACGGACACACTGGCATCCACGACGCACCTAAGAGGAATTGTCATCTGTCCCGATCTTCTCTAATCATGGCAGTGCTGTCAGGCCATTCGATATCAGTTGGTAGCTGTTCACGGCGAAGACGCATTTCCTCTAGAAGTTTTGGGACATTTTTTCGTCTTTCTTCTTCCGTTTGCTGTGTTTCCGTTTTCAAAGCTTCTTCTAACAGAGTTATGACTTGGGCATTAATTGAACGGTGCTGAGAAACTGCTAACTCTTGCAGCTTTGCATACAAATCATCAGGTAAATTTCTTACATAAAGGGTAGCCATCGCTTTACCTCAAAGTAGAATTTATGAAAATGATAGCACAATGCAAGCAAAAGGGGGAGTGGGGCGATCGCTTGATCAGTGTCAAGAAAACTTTTATATAGTGTAATAGGTGAAAAAATAAGGTATATTATAGAACACAAAGCTACAGTTTCGAGTTTGTGGTTGTCAAAAGCTTTCCAGCTAGTTGCGGAGTTTAGCTATGACATTCGACTATGTATTGCTAGGTAAAAAGCTACGAGAAGCACGTGAAAGCTTACTGTTTAATACTCAAGAAGTAGCGATTAGACTTCAAATGAGTGCTGAAGACTACTTGAAATTGGAATTAGGTCAAAAGAAAGCAACCGGTGATCAAGTTGTCTTACTAGCATCTCTATATCAGCGCGATTTTCGTTATTTTGTCACTGGTGATTATCCTTCAGCAGAATCCCAGATACAAGAAATGTTCCGCCTCAACTCATCACTATCCAAAAATGATCGAATCGCAATTCAACAGTTTGTGCGATTGTGTGAATATGAAAGTTTCTTAGAACAAGAGGTTTTGCAAAAGACCTTCAATCCTATTCCAAACTACGGTCTACACCAATTCAACCATAATAATTTCAAAAGACAAGGTGCAGAAGCTGCGAGGTTTGAAAGAGATCGTCTTCGCTTGGGATTATTGCCAATTACAAATGTCTTTGATGTAATGCGAAGCCAAGGTATTCATGTGTTCAAACGTCAACTAGAAGACCGTAATATTTCAGGCTTATATATATATCATCCTACAGCAGGCAACTGCATCCTAATCAACTACCTTGATGACCTCTACCGTCAAAACTTTTCTGCTGCTCATGAATACTGCCATGCTTTGTTTGACTCATCTATTGGGCAAGAGGTCACTTATCTAAATAAAAATACTAATGGTTTTGAGTGGCGGGCTAACAGCTTTGCTAGTAATTTTTTACTTCCTAAGGAGCTTATAAAATCGGAATATAACCCAGTGAGAGAATATGAAATTTGGATAGATATAATTCGGCAAATTGCCAAACGATTTAAAGTTAGCTCTCAAGTCGTCATCATTAGTCTTGTAGAGATGAATTGGGTTGATGAAGATTTGAAACAGAGATTATTCAATGAAAGGCAAATGGTGATTAAATCTCAAGATAAGATTGATCCTGAGATTCCGCGCGATTTATCTATAGGACAAAAAGAAAGATTAACACAAGTTATTCGTCATGGACTTTCTTGGTATTTTATTGAGTTGTGTACAGAAGCATATAGGCGAGGAGGAATAACCTATCACAAGCTATTAGAAATGTTGTCATTACCACTTGAGCAAGGATACGAAATATTAAATGATTTTAGAACATTTTTAAAGGTGGTTGCACTGTGAAATGTAATATTGCTATTGATACCTGTGCAATTATTCACTGAATGTATATACAACGCTTTTATCTTCTTAAAGAGCTTAATTATCCTGTTATTACTACAATATATGTACAGTTAGAATTTGAAAAAGGACACGCAGATAGCCGTGACTATTTTTTAAATTTGGTAGGTAGCGGTGAAATATATCCTTATCCTTTGGAGATTGATGACCTTGTAGAAATGGCAAATATTCCTAAATCAAAACAAGCAAGCGATGCAGAATTATCTTGTTTCGTAGTAGCAAAACGTCTTGGTGCTAAAGCTATGACTGATGATAAAAATGCTATTGATTATATTCAACGTTACGTTTCAATGCCACCAGGAAGTGTAATAACTTTGTTCGATATTTTGTTTGAGGGCTATTTAACTTCTTGGTTGTTCGATCATGAGCTACGGTCTATACAAGCAACACTAAGTGCAAAAAAATTTAATTTCCAATACGAAGATTTAGCCCATGAATGTGCAAGAAGACGATGGATGGCTGGAGAGTAATATTTACATAGGTTTTAATTTTGGGTGTTAACAGGCGACTTGTCCTAGATTGCAAAACTACATAACGTAATTAGCTCAAGTGTGTCTTCGTTAAGTTTCCATAAAGCCTGTACGTTGTGTCAAACAAAGTGAAACTCAACATTCTTCATCCACAGAACTCAATGTAATTTGCTGTGAACCATGTATGATAGCCAGTACATCAATTTGTTCTGGTTTAATGTAATAAATAATTCTATATGAACCTTCAATAACTTCTCGGATTTGCTCAGTTTCAAACTCTGGCACAATTCTACCTGACAAAGGAAAACTAGTAATCTGTTCAGAACGCCTAGTAATCCGGTCAACTATCCTTGCCGCATACTGTGGAGAAGTTTGGGTAATATAAGTATAAATTGCTGAGAGATTTTCTACTGCTGTTGCTGTCCAGTAAACGTTCACTCTGGTAATCCAAATTTTTTCCGCACTTCTTGTATAGAAATAACATTACTAGCTTTGCTATCCGCTAGTCCAGCTTCAACAGTTTGCCGAACATAAATTTGGTACATCAAATCATCCCATGTGGAATTTTCTGGCAACTTGTCAATCAATTTGCGGGCTTCTTCTTTAATGTTGAGATTTTTCATCAGTAGTTAACCAAATAGTGTTTGTGCATCAATTTGGATATATTGTAGATGCAAAACAGCTGTGGTATTTGATAACAACATTCATTCAACGGAGAGGGGGAGATTCGAACTCCCGGAGGTTTTAGCCTCATCCGATTTCAAGTCGGACGCAATCGACCACTCTGCCACCTCTCCAGTAA
>NZ_JBTYKD010000209.1:0-9466 GCF_054880495.1 Nostoc sp. | reverse complement strand
CATTGTCTCTACTGACAGTGTTATGAGCTACGGCCATGATTTCGTTATCTTTAACAATGACGGCACCGTAAGGCGCATCGCCTTCTTTTGCCTCTACCAAAGCTAAACGCATAAAATATTCTGGGTTCATATAAGCTGAAGTTAATATAAGGATAATGGTTAATAATATCGTATTTCTAATGTTATAACTGAGAATTAAGATTAATTAATGATCGAATATGTTACTCAGCAGACAAGAAACAGAATTTTATTTAAAAGACCTGGAAACACCAATAGGTAAAACGATTAATTTAACACTTGCCGCTATGGTGTTACTATCATCAGGAATTTTCGTGGCAGAAACTTATAATATTCCTGATTCTGTACGCTTTAAGTTAAATCTAGTTGATACTGGGATCGTGAGCATCTTCGCGGTGGAATATTCACTCCGTCTATGGAGTGCAGAAAATAAAATCAAATATATTTTTAGTATTTATTCGATAATTGACTTAATGGCAATTTTGCCATTCTTTCTAGGAATGGTGGATATTAGCTTTATCCGCCTACTGCGATGGTTTCGGATTTTACGATTAATCAGATTTATAGATAGAAAATTTTTATTCGCCACTATCAGCACCGAAGATGGAATGATTTTTACGCGAATATTATTTACATTATTTGCAATTGTTTTTATTTACTCTGGCTTAATTTATCAAGTTGAGCATCCGGTTAATCCTCAAAATTACGGTACATTTTTGGATGCCTTTTATTTCTCTGTTGTCACAATGACAACTGTGGGATTTGGCGATGTTATTCCAATTTCTGAATTAGGACGCTTGCTAACAGTATTAATGATTTTTACCGGAATTGCGCTGATTCCTTGGCAAGTGGGAGATTTAATTAAGAGAGTTGTGAAAACTGCTAATCAGGTAGAAACAGTTTGTTTAGGTTGTGGTTTGACTTTTCACGATCTAGATGCTGGGTTCTGTAAAAGGTGCGGGACTAAGTTACTGGCGTTGCAGGATTGATTGAGATGCGATCGCTACCTGCATAATATTAATCTAGGTTAAAATAATCTGTCTTTGCCAGTCGCTCAGGAAAGAGAATATAATCAATGGCTAACCTCAATCTCCTTTCAGAATATAAAAGCTTTGGTGGCAAACTCGGCTTTTACAGTCATGACTCCTCCACCTGTAACGGTGAAATGCGCTTTGCTGTCTATCAACCACCACAAGCAACTCAAAAATCGGTGCCGATTCTCTATTTCCTCTCTGGATTGGCTTGCACTGAAGAGAATTTTATGGTAAAGGCAGGAGTGCAGCGCTTTGCGGCTGAGTACGGTTTGATATTGGTTGCACCAGATACTAGTCCACGTAATACTGGGATTGCAGGTGAGGATGATGGCTGGGATTTTGGCACGGGTGCGGGCTTTTATGTTGATGCTACAGAGGAACCGTGGCGTCAACACTACCAAATGTATAGTTATGTCGTCCAGGAATTACCTACTTTAATTACCGCAAATTTCCCCACCCAACCTGAGAAACAAGGTATTTTCGGTCATTCGATGGGGGGACATGGGGCACTTGTCTGTGCGATGAGAAACCCACAACTCTACAAATCAGTATCAGCTTTTGCGCCGATTACTGCACCTAGGCATTGTCCTTGGGGTGAAAAGGCTTTCAGTCGTTATCTTGGCAACAATCAAGAAAGTTGGCGTGCTTATGATGCTAGTGAATTAGTCAAACAAGTAGGATATCACAGTTCAATTCTCATTGACCAAGGAACTGCTGATAAATTTTTAGCTGAACAATTACTGCCAGAGGTGTTTGAGCAAGCTTGTGCAGATGTTAACCAGCCGCTAAACTTGCGTTACCAAGAAGGCTATGACCACAGTTATTATTTCATTGCCAGTTTTATTGAAGATCATATCCGCCACCATGCGTTAGCGTAGCTTACCGTAGGTATCGCTTTATTAATTACAGCAGTTTTCATCTATTTAAACCCTATATTTCTATAGAATTCTTATTTGATTTGGGAACAAGACTACGAGAAAATACGGTGAATTTATAAGTCAAGCAGTGATTAATAATAACTCAGTATTTCTCCCCTACCACACTTGTATTAATTTTTATATTGTAGTTAAACAAATAACCCCATAAATCAAACAGTATTCTGTCATGCTGTAGCAAAATCAATAAGACAACAGTCCTGATGTGCGATCGCTCAAGGCATTTTGGGTCATGTCTCAAGACATGGTGATCTAAGTCTTGGGCAACAACACATTTGCAACTAGATTAATCAATTAAATCTTTATTCTGGAGAATGACCATGTTAGATATTGATGAAATGGGTACAAAAGAGATGCATGATCTCTTGCAGAAAGTGGGACATGGACACTTAGGTTGTGCGCTTGAAGGACATCCCTATGTTGTGCCTATGCACTATTATTTTGAAGAGCCAAACATCTACATTTTCACGACGCTTGGGATGAAGACCAAGTATATGGACGCGAATCCAGAAGTCTGTTTGCAAGTTGAAGAAGTCCACGATCTAAAGCATTGGCGCAGCGTTACTGTGACCGGTCGAGCCGAACACATCACTCTTCAGCAAGACATCGATCGCGTGATGCAATTTGTCAAAACGCAAAATCCAACGCTTTCGCCCGCGATTAATCGAACCTGGATTGATGCTTGGGGTCGTGCGGAGGTCATGGCGCTCTACCGCATCCATCCCAGCGAGATGAGTGGACGAACCACTGATGGAGTCAGCAGTCAATAAGAATCAAGATACCTCAACTGTTGAGGTATCTTGATTCTACTAGGTCGAGGCTTTACCAACGACATTGCAGACTAACGGCACTCCACCAACAGACTGAAGAACTGGACATTATAAGATTTTGAGAATCGGGAGTCGCTTACTACCCACTGCAAAATAACCCGCAATCGAGAGGTCAGTGATGCTAACTGCAACGGACTTTAAGGAGTATTACACCATATTGGGAGTGAGCAAAACTGCAAGCCCTGGTGAACCACCATAACGACTTCCAGCCAAGTTAATCTCAGAGTCAGACCGCATAATTTCTATCGCAGTGCGGAGAACACGACATAAATAGTCTTGGTGTAATGCGATCGCTGTTCGCTCAAACATCTGCAAGAACTTTGCTACGTCCATTTTTACTCAATCATTTCTGCAATTGTGCAGATAATAACCCAAGTTGCTATAGCAGTCATAAATCATTTGTAAAAATTATCGAACAGAATTCAGCAGTCAGGAGTCACGTCGCTTCGCTCCGAATTCAAAATTCAAAATTAATGATCCCCATAAATAAATTTAGTTGCTCTGTAAACGGACTTCGTATTTCTTGCGCTGTGCGTCTCGAAATACATTTTTTTGCTTCTCCATAAATAAATTTAGGGGCTTGTATCCTTTTCGTTTTCGGTCAGAATTCAGAATGAATTCTGTGCGACACTTCGACAGGTGTTACCCTGAGCTTGTCGAAGGGTTCAGTGCATCGCTGGCGGATAAATAATCGGGTTTAATAAGTCCAGTTTTGCTTGGTCTGCAAGCTATAGGTTCCATCTTTCACATTTACCCGTTCAGGAATCAGATTTAAATCTCTAAATATATTTGCTTGATACTGTAAGGCATTGAGCGATTGGTCGTCAATGGGGATGATGGCGCGTTCGCCACTATGTTTCTGTAAAGTTTCGACGATGGATGGATCGATTTCATGGTCTTCTGTCAATCGTTGAACAGCTTCTAATTCCTGTCTCTTAGCCCAAGCTCCAGCTTCGTTTACCTCTTCTAAAATCACCTTGAGTAAGTCGGGATAGTCGCGTACTAGCTCTGGAATCGCATAGTAATAGGTCGGAACTTCTACGGAGGTTTTATCACCAAATATGCTCTCTAAGTCTGCAATCGATCGCCCTGGGTAAGCGCTTCGGGCTTGAGTTGTTGTGTAGGGAACCCAAATCACCCAAGCATCGACCTCACCCCGGCGGAATACGGGTAGTGCCTCCGGCTGTGTCAGATAGACTGGCTCAATGTCGCTAAACTCAAGTCCGACTTTTGCCAGCGATCGCACAAGTATATAATGTGCGCTTGAGCCTTTGTCAAAAGCAATCTTCTTACCCTTGAGGTCGGCAAGCGTCTGAATCGGCGAATTTTCCGGTACCAGAATCGCTTGACCCTTGGGAGAGGTATATTTTTCTTTAGCTACTCGCACAAATACATGATCCGCCGCTTGAGAGAAGATACTGGCTGTACCGCCGCCCCCGCAAAAGTCAATCGTCCCGTTGCTGAGTGCTTCAATCAGAGAAGAGGCTGATAAAAAACTTGTCCAGGTAACACTCAGCCCATAAGGTCGCAAACGGTTTTCCAGCAAGCCTTGAGTACGGAGAACTTCCAGATTTGTCATCCCCTCTGGATATCCTATTTTGAGTTGCTTGAGCCGCCGCGCTTGCTCGGCTAAGGGCGTGTTGTTAGATCCACCAGAACGGCTAGAAAACCAGCGATCCAAAACTATACAGAAAATTATGCCTCCCACAAATAGTCCCACAGTTTCCAATAACTGCATTATTGAGTTTTTGGGTAGGTTGAACTGATTCATTAGAGAGGATATCTGATTGCCAGATTCAGAAGCCGCAACAGCATGACCGTCAAAAACTAGAGTCCAGACCAAAATTGAGACAAGACCGATGCAAAATCTAACTGCAAACCTGTAGGTAGCCGATCTACGAGTGGCTGATCTGAGCGACCGTAAGATGTTTTGACCTGTGCCTCTACGCAGAAGGTCAATCAAACGGCTAATCATAATGACTCCTTTGATACATATAGGTGATGGACATTGCCGGATGAATTGGAGATGGGGGATAAAGTTAAAGCACCGCTTAATATGTATAAACTACCAGATTTGCTCTGAGTTACACCCAATATGCGATACTCACATTATCATATCGATATTGTGGTAATTCTCTACAACGATTGAGCGATCGCTAGTTTTGGTCATCAGATTAGGTGTTGAGTGAGGGATAGTGATGGATTGGTTAATTGCAACAATTAAAATCGGGCTAGCTGCGGCTGTGGCAACAACCTTTGACGACAATATTTATCTGACTGCCTTCTTCAGTGAGGTTAATCGTACTTTTCGTCCTCAACATGTTGTGGTTGGTGAGCTTCTAGGGTTCACGGCATTAGTGATAGTAAGTTTGCTTGGTTTCTTACTGGGTCTAGTAATTCCTGAGACTTGGATTGGTCTGCTGGGGATTCTGCCGATACTCATTGGCATTAATAACTTGCTCAACCTTAATAAAGATGACTCAGCCGAAGATAAGTCAGCCAATCTAAAAAGAAACTCTAAATTTCGAGGATTTGATTCCAGAAAGCGATCGCTCTGGAACGTAATCGGCGATCCGCAGACCTATCGCGTCTCTGCGGTCACAATTGCCAACGGCGGTAACAATCTTGGGATCTATATTCCCTTGTTTGCCACTAGCTCAATCCAAAATCTATCTGTAATCATACCTGTTTGCTATTTCATTGTTTTCTGCTGGCTGTTTATGGCCTATAGTCTGACACATCTACCTGGTATCGCTTTGGTACTCAGCCGTTATGCTCGCAAGATTTTCCCCTTCGTACTGATGTGGCTGGGTTACAGAATTCTGATGGACAGCGAATCCTATCGTCTTTTTCTACCGAAAACTTGACCAAAAAGAGATTGAAGGCTTGCCAGCCCCAGTGCAGCGATTCTTTCGGACAGTACTCAAAGATGGACAACCGATGGTGGCTGCTGTCAAATTGTGCTTTATTTACCTGAGGTTAGCCGTACCATCGCTGAGTGCATAGCAGTCAACCGCCGCACAATCTGATCAATCTCCAAATCTAATATGCTGTAATCAATGACTGCCTGACGAATTGGTGTATGTCCTTGATTAACAGCTAACTCTTGGATACGGGCTGTACGCAGTGCTTGTAGGTGCGGTTGGATTTTTTGCAGCGTTTGTTCCAAGTCAGGTAAGAGCGGTGGGGTAATTTCCTGCTCTACTGAATCAGCTAACTGTTCTAAGAGTAGCGAAATTTGGCAAACAAAGGTTTCTAATTCCGGGAGTGGCACTGTTCCTCGAAAATGTTCGAGATGTACTGCCAAAACTGTCACGGCGTTAGTAAAACGTCCCATATACATCAGCAGCGTCATCACTGGTTCTACTAATTCTTTATGCATTTTGGGTTCGCGTAGCAATCCTTGGAACGAGGCTTGGGCATTGCCAATTGCCAGTCCAGTTTGTCGCCGTTGACTGATAATGGTAGAGTCACGCTGCTTTTTTCCCTGGTAAACAGCCATCACATCGCTAAAGTATTTGTGACATTCTCGTAGCGCCGTAGCGAGTTGACTCGGTAAACGATCGCGTTCCCAATTTGGCCAGATAAAGTAATGACTCGCAAAAGCTAATCCCGCCCCAATTAATGTATTCAATACCCGAAAGCCAGCGAATTGCCAACCAATCGGATGACCAATATCAATAATCAGTAAGACAAATATTGATAAGAAAACCACCGAATACCCATAGTTGAAACGGATCAGAGAAATGCCAAAAAATACTGTCAGCAGAATGATTGTGTCTAATACAGGCTTACTCGTGATGGTTGCAAGTAAAACAGCAGCTAACACAGCTCCCAAGATAGTCCCGCCAACTCGCTGGAAAAACCTCTGGAAAGTTGCACCCAAGTTCGGTTTGAGGACTATCATGATGGTCAGTGTCACCCAATACCCCATTGGTAAATTGGTAATGCTGTATAATATTACGCCTACAGTTAGACTTACACCAATGCGGAGAGCATGGCGAAAGATTGCTGAGTCTAAGGTGAGGTTTTCTTTGAGTAAATTTAAGAGCGATCGCTGTTCGTCTGCAACTAAAAGAAGTCTATCTACATCACGTTGACTGATCTTGCGATGATCGGCCAGAGATTTAGCTGTCTGAGCAGTGTATTGCAATTGCTTGATTATCTTTTCGATCATCAGCACTAGGTTACTGAGAGCAACCAGAGTTGTATAATCTGTCTCACTCCCGGCAATTGCTTTTCTTTGCAGACTTTCTTGTTCCTTGAGTGCCTCATAGATGCGGTTGAGATTGCCCAGATCGATGCTGCTAGGCTTGCCAGATATGGCTTTCGCTATGGCTTGAATAATAACTGATATTTGTGCGAGTGCATCGTCTACTAATTGCTGGACTGCGTGATATTGCTGTTCTTGGCAGTAAGTTTCTAGTAATTCTATTAAGCCAATAACTGAGCCAAGTAAGCGATCGCCATCCTGAATTAGCACCAATAACTGCTCATTCATCCAACTTCGAGCCGACTGTGCAATCCGTAATGTACCTAAAGTAGTCCGTGCTGTCTCTAATGCCTGTCTTATTAGGAGAATATTTTCAGTTTTTGCTACTTTAGCTACAAATGCCTGAATGTAGTTGGCGAGCGCACTGAAGCAAGCAGCCACAGCTATCCGTAGTGGATCATAAGGTTTAAAAGGCCACATTACCAAAGAAAGTAACATCGCCCATCCACCTGCAATTAGACATAGCAGCGATCGCATGAGTGCGACTTCCAAGTTTCCTGGCTGTGCGATCGTGGAAATAAATGATATCCCTACCACCAGACCGACATTTGCACCAGCATTACCGTACAGCGACGCCAAACCGGAAGCAAGTCCCCAGAGAAATGTTAGCACCACAGTTAGGGCTGGAACTCTGGCAACTAAAGTACCCACAAATACTGAAACAGCTATTCCCAAAGTAGCCGCCACCATCGCCCTAGCTTTGATCCGGTAAGGGCCACCAACATTCGCTAAGTTGACAAAGTAAGCTATTAAACCGACAAATAACCCGCTTTCCCTTGTTCCCTGAGCTTCTGTCGTTGGCAAAGCCTCTGGTAGAGAAGGGTGGTTGATCAGTTGCCCAATTAGCATGGGAATCCCCAACGCTAACACGGCTCGCAAGCCGTTGGATATTGCTGGTTTTCCTGGCTCTGACTGGATCAGAAATCTGAGGAAATTACTTCGATTCAACTGCATGGTTTTTGTTAACAAAACAAAATTTTTATCTGGATTTTCTTGATATTCTTATATATATAGCCGTACTGAAAGCGATAAGATCAAAAATAAATTCATGTTGTGTTTATGGCAACCCAACTCAGTGAAGCCAAATCCCAAACTGAACTGGTAATCTCTTGGTCAGCCTTGCCCAAGGATTTTCAACTAGAGGATGAACCAGTGGAGAATACAGGTCAGCCACTTTTGGCTGGTGCTTTGCGTGAAAGCCTAGAAATCAGTAGATTCATCCAACCCCAGATGTTGATCGCTTCAAACTTTGGTCTTTGTGCGACAATCAACGGGCAATTTATTGCCAAAGCACCTGACTGGGTTTATGTGCAGTCGGTTAATCAAGTTCTGACCAATCGCAAAAGTTATACACCCAATTTAGAAGGAAATATCCCAGCGATCGCCATCGAATTTTTATCCGAGACTGAGGGGGGAGAATATTCGGTAAAGCGAACTTATCCACCAGGAAAATGGTTTTTCTACGAGCAAATTTTGCAGATTCCCATCTACATAATTTTTGAACCAGATGGCGGTTTATTAGAATATTATCAACTGGAAAATAAACGCTATGAGTTAAAGCTACCTGACGAAAATGGTCGTCATTGGATTGATATAATGGGCTTATTTTTGGGAACTTGGCAAGGAACAAAAGAAGCTCACACTGGTTATTGGTTACGCTGGTGGGATCAAGCTGGTAATTTATTACCGTGGGCTGTGGAACAGATTGAACAAGAACGTCAACGCGCTGAACAAGAACACCAACGCGCTGAACAAGAACATCAACGCGCTGAACAAGAACGCCAACGCGCTGAACAAGAACACCAACGCGCTGAACAAGAACGCCAGCAAAAAGAACGACTGATTGCTTATTTACAATCTCAGGGTATTGACCCAAATAATTTGCCGCCGTTTGAGTAGAAAGTAAAAACCGCGTTTCTGAAATTAAGTAATATCATGTCCGCCAAATTACCCATAATAAAAGAACCCCACCCCCAACCCCTAAGAGCGTGCCTACGGTGTATACACAAGTCTCTCTTGATGCAATTTACGGTTTATCGAATAGCCCAAAGAAACCTCAAAGATTGGTTCTGCTACGCAAAACCTGTCCCTCTCCGTGAGTTCGGAGAGGGACTAAAGTCAGGACTCTTTGAGGTTTTGTTTTGGCTAATTCGATGACTTGTGTATACACGGTAGCCCCGCGTGCGGGGAGGGGAGCTAAAGTGCAGCTTTTGCGGGGTGGGGTTCCGGGTATAATGCAAAACTTCATCCTTTCTCTAGCTTCCCTCTCCTTTATAAGGAGAGGGATTGAGGGTGAGGTAAGCCAGGGACATAAATTGTATGTTATTTAATTCTTATTCCTAAGTATGAATTTACTCTGCCTCTAATTTAGAACCC
>NZ_JBTYKD010000208.1:0-15329 GCF_054880495.1 Nostoc sp. | reverse complement strand
ACGGTCAAATTAGTGCAACCTTGGGAGCATCGGGGAATTACTATGTTGGAATTTCACCCGGTACAAACGTCAACTCCAACTATTCACTACAGTTAGCCAACACTACCAGCACAAGCAATCAGCGTCTCACTGGTAATGCACTGAATAACACTCTGATTGGCGGTGACGGAAATGACCAACTGCAAGGGTTAGCAGGAAATGACACCCTTCAGGGAGGTAATGGTAATGATATTCTCACTGGTGGAACTGGTGATGACTTACTTTGGGGAGGCAATGGTGACGATATTCTCACTGGTGGAGCCGGGAAGGATAAATTTCTGTTCCAAAGTAGTGGGGTTTTTAACACAAACTTAGGTGTTGATTACATCACTGATTTTGAAGCGGGACAAGACCAGATTGTCCTGAGTAAAACCACCTTTAGTGCTGTTACTAATAGTGCGGGACAAGCTTTAACTGACTTTGCAGTTGTCACTGATGATCAACTCGTCAACGCTAAGAATGCACATATTGTCTATAGTCAAAGTAGTGGCAGCCTATTCTATAACCAAGATGCTAATGTTCTGGGTACAGGAACAGTGTTGGAGTTTGCTCGTTTAGGAAATTCTGATATTACTTTGAGTAGTAGCAATTTCAGTTTGATTGCCTAGCTTTTTTTGGCATAGGTATTAATATCTCATCTTAATACCTATGCCAAAAAAAGCTAGGTCTCAATATCGTTTTGTTACCTTAATATTTGATATCAAATATTAAGGTAACAAAAATCATGTAATGTATATTACATGATGCGTCAATTTATATTTCGACTATCTTAAACCCAAAAAAGCACAGTAAAACTATGGCTACTCAAGGAACAAACAAGAACGATAATTTAGTCGGCACTTCTGGAAATGATACTATTCAAGGCTTAAACGGTAATGATACCCTTTCTGGGCTAGGTGGTAATGATCAATTATCAGGTGGTGCTGAAAGTGATACCCTATACGGTGGTGCAGGTAAAGATCAATTTGTCTTAGAGTACTTCAATGATTATATTTTTAGCAAAGACCAAGATATCGTAACTGATTTTAAGAAGGGAGAAGACCAAATTGATGTTAGAAATATTGGCATCAGTGACTTTAATACTATCTTAGTTCTCACCAGCGATGATGCGGATGGGAACGCCATCATTAATACACGCTATCGCCTATTTGACGGTAATTATTATTATCGACTCCAAATCAATGGTATTAGCAAAAGCCAATTACAAGCTAGTAATTTCAATTTGAAGAGTGCAGTTGTTAATGACACCATCACCGGAAGTAATTTAAATGATGATTTGTTTGGTGGTTTAGGTAACGATAGCCTGCAAGGTGATGACGGTAATGACCGTTTGTTTGGTGAACAGGGAGATGATAAGTTATCAGGTGGTGCTGGAAGTGATACCCTATACGGTGGTGCTGGAAATGATACCTATTCTTTCCTAGCTAATACAGCCTTGGGAACTGACACAATTATAGAAACCACAACAGGTGGTACTGATACTATTAACTTTAGCGCTACTACAGTTGCCGTAAACCTAAATCTAGGCGTAACTACCTCGCAAACGGTTAATAGCAATCTCAAACTCATTCTCTCTGCCAATAACGTGATTGAAAATGCAACGGGGGGCACAGGCAATGATCGTCTGATTGGTAATGCACTAAATAACACTCTGATTGGCGGTGGCGGAAATGACCAATTGCAAGGGGTAGCGGGGAATGATACCTATTCTTTCTTAGCTAATACAGCCTTAGGAACCGACACAATTACAGAAACCACAACAGGTGGTACTGATACTATTGACTTTAGCGGTACTACAACTGCCGTCAACGTAAATCTAGGTGTAACCACCTTGCAAACGGTTAATAGCAATCTCAAACTCATTCTCTCTGCCAACAACGTGATTGAAAATGCAACGGGTGGCACAGGCAATGACATTTTCGCTGGTAATGCACTGAATAACACTCTGATTGGCGGTGGCGGAAATGACACCCTCCAAGGAGGTAATGGTGATGACCAACTTTTGGGAGGAGTCGGCAATGATGTTCTCACGGGTGGAGCCGGAAAGGATAAATATCTGTTCCAAAGTAGTGGGGTTTTTAACAGAAGCTTAGGTGTTGATTACATCACCGGTTTTGAAGCGGGACAAGACCAGATTGTGCTAAGTAAAACTACCTTCAATGCTGTTATTAATACTGTGGGACAGGCTTTAACTGACTTTGCAGTTGTCACTAATGATCAACTCGTCAACGCTAAGAATGCACATATTGTCTATAGTCAAAGTACTGGCAGCCTATTCTATAACCAGGATGGCAATGTTCTGGGTACTGGAACAGTGTTTGAGTTTGCTCGTTTAGGTAATCCGAATATTACTTTGAATAGTAACAATTTCACTCTAATTGCCTAGTTTTTTAGGTATTAAGATGTTGAACATCTTAATACCTTTGCCAAAAATAAAGGTAGGTCTAAGAAGTTGTTTGAAAAGTCGCAAAGTATACTAGAAACCACTCTCCAAACCTCTCCCCGTTGGCGTTAGCCTGCCGTTAGGCAAGGGTCGAGAGGCTTTGAAACCCCCATTTCCTTGTAGGGAAGGGGGGAAGGGGGGTTAGGTTTCCGAGACTTAGATGTTACCAAAAATACTTTTCAAACATCCTCTAAGGGGCTTCCAAACAAAAAAATATCCAATTATTTCTTGTGGGGTGGGCAACATGAGCGCCTTTAGTTTATGGGCGGGCGAGATGCCCACCCCACAAGATGGAATAATTAATTTCTTGGAAATCCCTAATCCAAAACCAAGGGTTTTCTAACCCTCGTAGGAGGGTTTTGCCTGTGTAGCCGCAATTTCTAATCGCTAGGATTATTCTACAATTCAAGGTGCGTTAGCCTACGGCATAACACACCCTACTTCTGGTGTGCGATTTATAATTGGCAGGATAGATGAAAATAAACTTTTAAAACATCCTCTAAGAACTATTTATTTGCTAGACACTTGAGTTAGCTGCCCAGGCAAAAAAAAGCAATATATGTTAAGATTGTATCAAATTATGGCAATTATTCAAGAGCAATTTAGAATAATCTTGCGCTTTATTGAATAAAAAAGCTAAAATCTACGATTTTTGGAGATTTTTAGGTTATGACAACCTCACAGGAGAGGATTATCCCGATAGACTTGCGAACCGAAATGTCGCAGTCTTATCTGGAATACGCCATGAGCGTGATAGTGGGTCGGGCGTTGCCAGATGCCAGGGATGGTCTAAAACCTGTGCATCGTCGCATTCTCTACGCAATGCACGAGCTAGGTCTGCTCCACGATCGCCCCTTTAAGAAATGCGCCCGTGTGGTGGGGGAAGTGCTAGGTAAATATCACCCCCACGGCGACACGGCAGTGTATGATGCCTTGGTGCGGATGGCACAGGATTTTTCGATGCGATCGCCCCTAGTTAACGGGCATGGTAACTTCGGTTCGGTAGACAACGATCCGCCAGCCGCAATGCGATACACAGAATGCCGCTTGCAAGCTTTAACTAGTGCTGGTCTACTGCACGACATCGAATTAGAAACCGTAGACTTTGCCGATAACTTCGACGGTTCCCAACAAGAACCGACAGTCTTACCGGCCCGGATTCCCCAGTTATTGCTCAACGGTTCCTCTGGAATTGCCGTGGGCATGGCCACCAACATTCCCCCCCACAACTTGGGCGAATTGATTGATGCTTTGGTAGCTGTGATTCACAATCCAGAAATCACCGATCTCGAATTAATGGAGTATGTCCACGGCCCAGACTTTCCGACTGGGGCGCAGATTTTGGGCACATCTGCGATTCGAGAAGCTTACACCACTGGGCGGGGTTCCATTACCATGCGTGGTGTAGCTAACATTGAAACCGTTGAACAGCGCGGACGCCCAGATAGAGAAGCAATTATCATCACCGAATTGCCCTATCAAACCAACAAAGCGGCGCTGATTGAAAAAATCGCCGAAATGGTGAACGAGAAGCGTCTAGAGGGCATCGCAGATATCCGGGATGAAAGCGATCGCGACGGGATGCGAATTGTAATTGAACTCAAGCGTGATGCTTATCCCCGCGTCGTTCTGAACAACCTCTACAAGCAAACGCCACTGCAAGCCAACTTTGGGGCGAATATGCTGGCGTTGGTGAATAGCGAACCCCAAGTACTTACCCTCAAGCAGTTTTTAAGCGTCTTCTTGGATTTCCGCATCGAATCCATTGCCAGACGCACCCGCTACGAACTGCGGAAAGCCGAAGAACGCGACCATCTCCTGCAAGGGTTATTAATTGCGCTTTCCCAGTTAGATCCGATTATTGTCTTGATTCGCCATGCACCAGATGCACCCACAGCTAAAGGCGAACTGATTACAACTTACGGACTCTCCGAAGTGCAAGCAGATGCGATTTTGCAGATGCAATTGCGGCGGTTGACTGCCTTAGAAGCAGATAAAATTCGTCTGGAACACGATGAATTGCAAGCAAAGATTACCGACTTGCAAGATATTTTGGCACGTCGGGAGAGAGTGCTAGAAATCATTGAAACCGAAGTCGCGCAACTAAAAACTAGTTTTGCCACACCCCGCCGCACGGTAATTTTACCAGGGGAAGGGGAATTAGATGACCGTGACCTAATTGCCAATGAAAAAGCGATCATCTTGGTTACAGAGCAAGGCTACATCAAACGGATGCCAGTCAACACCTTTGAGGCGCAAAGCCGTGCTACTAGAGGTAAAGCCGCAGCTAAAGTCAAAGATGATGATACCGTTGAGCATTTCTTGACTTGCTGCGACCACGACAGTATTTTATTCTTTAGCCAGCGTGGTGTCGTTTACTGCTTAAGAGCGTATCAAATTCCAGTGAGTTCGCGTACCAGTCGTGGCACACCAATTGTCCAAATGCTACCGATTCCCAAAGAGGAAAAAATCACTTCGATTGTACCCGTTGACGAGTTTAGCAACGAAGAATATTTGGTCATGCTTACCAAAGGCGGCAATATCAAGAAAACCGAATTGGCAGCGTTTAGTCATATTCGCGCCAATGGCTTGATTGCGATTTCCTTAGAAGAAGGCGACAAACTTCGTTGGGTGCGGCGTGCGAAAGCAGAGGACAGTGTAATCATTGGTTCTCGTCACGGGATGGCGATTCATTTCCGGTGCAACCACGAACAATTGCGTCCTTTAAGTAGAGCGACTCGTGGCGTGAAAGCCATGAAACTGAAAAATAAAGATGAACTGGTGGGTATGGATATTCTCCCCGCAGCAATTCTTGCCACTTTGGATACAGAAATAGAAGTCGAAATTGAAGATATCGAAGCAATCGAAGTAGTCGAAACAGAAGATATCGAAATTAGCGAAACTATCGAAACTATCGAAATTAATGAAGAATCTGCCGAAGTTCCTAGCAACGGCAGTATTGGCCCTTGGGTATTAGTAATTACAATGGCAGGATATGGTAAGCGCGTACCAGTTGCCCAGTTCCGGCTGCAAAATCGTGCTGGTCAGGGTTTAATGGCAACCAAGTTCAAAAACCGCAAAAACAAAGACAAGTTGGCAACCCTACGCATTGTCAACGACGATGACGATGAAATGATGATGGTGACAAATCGCGGTATTATCATCCGTCAAGCCTTGAATGCGATTTCGATCCAATCGCGATCAGCAACTGGAGTCAGAGTGCAGCGTTTAGATGAAGACGACGCGATTACCGGAGTGGCAATAGTTCCACCTGATGCTGTCGATGCAGAAGAAGCAGAGTAAAAAGCAGGGGGAGAGGTTAACTTCCTCACTCCCTTACTTGATTGCCTTAGGTAGCGGCATTTTAATGGGGCTAACCGTCGCCCCTGTCGGCGCATGGTTCCTAGCTTGGGTTGCCTTAGCGCCCCTCTGGGTTTTAGTTGTTAGTTCTAATTCAATCCAAAATCCAAGTTGCGCTGGAAGCGCACCAAAGGTGCGACCTAAAATCAAAAATGGCTTCGCCTGGGGTATCGCTTATCACGGTATCGCCCTATCTTGGATTACGGGAATTCACCCGATGACTTGGTTGGGCGTTCCGTGGTTGCCGAGTTTGGGAATCACCCTTTTTTGTTGGGGATTTATCAGTGTCTTGGGAGGAATATTTGTTGCTATTTGGGCGGCTGTGATGGTTCGTCTGGGTGGGCGAAAATCCTGGTTACGTGTATTGATTGGTACAGCCGTCTGGTGCGGCTTAGAGAGTCTGTGGAGTGCTGGTCCTCTGTGGTGGAGTTCTCTGGCTTACACACAAAGTCCGCATAATCTGGTAATTTTACACCTGGGTCAACTTTCTGGGCCTAATACTGTGACAGCAGCGATCGCAGCCGTGAATGGTTTAATTGCGGAAGCGTGGATGAACTGCCCACAGGCAGAGAGAATTTCCTCTGTGTCGCGCCAGTTGCTACAACGGGGAGCCACTGCGGTGGACGGGTTCCCCGGCATAAAGCAAGTGGCGTGGGAACCCCCGCAACGCACTGGCTTCTTTGCGCCTCTGTGGTTCGTTAATAAATACTTAGCTACTGCCGCAGGATTATTAATTAGCTTACACCTGATTGGTTTTATCTTATATAGCCATCCGATTGCTCAATCCCCAGAAACAGCCTTAAAAGTGGGGATTGTTCAGGGTAATATCCCGAACCGACTTTTACGAAGTTCTGAAGGGTTTCGTCGCGCCCAAGAAAATTATACCAGTGGGTATATAACTTTAGCAGATCAAGGTGTAGATGCAGTCCTTACCCCAGAAGGAGCCTTACCTATTTTCCAGCGTGATTTACTGGGAACTGCCTTAGTCGCAGCCGTGAAACTAAAAGGTGTAGTTGCTTGGATTGGGGCTTTTGGCGAACGGGGAGATAGTTATACAATTAGTTTGTTTACCTTCAACAGTAAAGGTGAAATTGTCAGCCGCTACGACAAAGCCAAACTAGTACCTCTGGGAGAATATATTCCTTTTGAAGGAATTTTAGGTGGAATAGTTCAGCGCTTGTCGCCTTTGAATGCACACCAAGTTCCCGGTTCAGCAAATCAGCTATTTGACACTCCTTTTGGTCGGGCGATCGCTAGTATATGTTATGAATCTGCTTTTCCTGAACAATTTCGCCGTCAAGCTGCTATGGGTGGGCAATTTATCCTCAGTTCTTCAAACGATGCCCATTACACGGCATCCATGCCATTCCAGCATCATGCACAGGATATCATGCGGGCTATTGAAACTGATCGATGGTCAGCAAGGGCAACTAATACCGGATATTCAGCCTTTATAGATCCTCACGGTAAAACCTTGTGGATATCTGGATATAATACCTATGAAACTCATGCTGAAACAATTTATCGGCGACAGACAAAGACTCTATATGTGCGTTGGGGTGATTGGTTGACACCCTTGTTGTTAGTATTCTCTGGAGGAGCTTGGCTAGTGATTCAACTTCGGGGTACAAATAAAATAAACAAAAACCTCAAAGAGTCCTAACGGACATCCCTCTCCTTACCAAGGAGAGGGACAGGTTTTGCGTAGCAAAACCAGGGTGAGGTTTCTTTGGACTATTCGATAAAGCCTAAGTTGATCCTTAACGTCATCACAAGTCGTCAGAATTCAGCATGAATTTGAGTCCGACTGGCATCTGAATAAATACTCCTCAACTCCCGCCTAAGTCCTTATTTTCATAGAAGGTGTATTGCCTATACTTGTATTTTAAATCACAGCTTCTTCCCGTTGACAATCAAAAACAACCATGTAAGAAGCATTTGGTATTTCCTGAGGAAGGTGCCGCATATAGCCATCGGCATCGGAACGACTGCGGAAGCGGGCAACAATTTCCCGTTGCGTATTAGGAAGTAGACGAGCGATCGCCCAAGAATTGAGGCGTTCTTTATAGGCAATAGGCTGATTGTCTGATTTGGAAGCTTTGTTATCCGTATTTTCTGGCATAATTATGTTATCCGTATGAAATTTCATGAAGGGCGTTAATTACTTTCTAGGTAGAAATGCACTAACGCTTTTTTTATGCTGCTGCCACCTTGTTATTCGATTATTTTTAGATTGTCAACACTTAGCGCTATATTTTAGACCAACTGAGTTGCAACTTTCAGATGCCTATGAATCTCAAAGCCTTAATTTGCAATCGTTTCCAGGACACAATAATGCTCAAGCAGAAGTTTGCAATTATTTTGTTTGTATGATTTGTCTTTACATACATAAGTAAAATCCGTATCAGTGCTAAAATTAAATATCAATGTCTGAAAACTTACGATTAAAAATTTAGATGACGTGTGTGGGATTAATCGGCGCAGATACACTCTATTTTCTCTAGTACGATCCTAGGTCACTGAGCTTGCCCTTCGGCAGGCTCAGGGTAACACCTGCCCTGAGCCCTTCGACAAGCTCAGGGTAACACCTGCGTCGTTCGCGCAGCGTCTCGTAGAGAAAGGTTGAAGTGCAGGCTACACGCCTACGGTAAAGCCATATTACAGGCATTTACGTTTTTTATAGTTAGTTTAGAATCCTGAAAACTTAAGAGTTTCTTTAGATATTAAAAAATGAAGTTTTCTTGTCTCTATACTATAGGTTTGAGTAAAATACATAGTGCAATTGTTTAATTTAAAATATCTTGACTAACTGCTATAAAATAGTTAAAGTTTTCCCTTGGCGGAGTTCAGATGAAGACAGTAGAAAATTTATATCTCAAAGTTCTCAAAGCACTGGAAAATGAGAATCACAGAGAAAAGCATTGATTTGACGCTTTAGCGGAGCAACTCCTGCTCCGCTTTAACAAAGTTTGGGGGTTTAATTCCCCTGCCTCTACAGGCAGCATGTTTTGATGGCTAATTGAAATCACCGTCACAAAACTTAATTACGAATTATTTTAACTTTTGTCAGAATATTCGGAGTTGTTACAAGCTTTTGAAAACTTCCAATAAATGCTAGCAGAAGCTTGTAATCTTCTGGTATAAATTGCTGGGTTCGATTAAATTTATTTATTCGTTCTTGATTGACGCTCCCAACTAAAAAGAGAAGCAGGATATTTGTATCAATTAAAATCCCTTTTTGGCAATAACGACGAACAAGGGAAGCAATCAAACTTTTCATACTTGTCTAATTTTCATTGCTTCTACTTCGCCAGTTTCAGAATTTACTTTAAAAAGTTTATATTCTCGTTCATATAACACAGGGGTAGAAGCAAGAGAGGTAAGAATTAAGTCTTCCAATCGACTTTTAGGAGGTTTTTTAGGAATATCAAACCCTAAAGTAATCAACTAGAAGATTTTATCCTCAGAAAGTTCAACTTCTTCAAGTCTTAAATCTCCTAATGAAGAACCCATCATCTCTTGTATGGATTTTATGTATTGATATGCAGCATTTACTGCTGTTTCGACATCAATCATAATCTTAGTTGCTCCCTGATCTAATTTGCTAATTTAATACCTTATTATAATTATTTTGTAAAAAATCTCTGACTTCTGTTGGTTCGCAAAGAATAATAACTTGCTGATTTTGTGTTAGTTGACTAAGCTTTTCGAGAATTCCAGGACGACGAGTAATTGGGTATGACCATATATATTTGATAAATTCCCAGTTCAATCTTTCAGGGCAATCTGATGCCATATCATGTCTAGATTGTCCACTATACATAAAGCGACGTTTAATCACTCGCGACAAACATAAAAGACGGGGAAAATCCAAAAAAATTACCGTATCTGCAACCGACAAACGAACGTCGAGAGTACTGCCATAGTTACCATCCATAATCCAAGATTCTCGTAGGGTTAGGTCTTGAATTATACTCTGCCATTCAGCTTTTGGAGTCTCAACCCAGCCAGGATTCCAGTACCAAGCATCCAAGTGAATCACTTCTAAGCCTAAGATGGTTCCCAATTCGCGGGCTAGGGTAGATTTACCAGCACCCCCAGAACCAATGATTAAGATTTTCTTCACCTTAAATTTGCATCTCCCTTTTCAAGCTCAAGAAGGTAAGCATTACTCACCCAAATAACCGTCTTCAGGGCAACTCAATACGCCGCTACAATAGTACAACTAGAAGGATTATTGCCCAAATATTGATATTATGACCACTGCTACGACCGTAAAAACTGAGTATGAAGCGATTATTGGTCTAGAAACCCATTGTCAGCTGAGTACCAACACCAAGATTTTCTCTAATAGCTCTACGGCATTCGGTGCTGACCCCAATACTAACATTGACCCGGTTTGTATGGGTTTACCTGGGGTCTTACCTGTACTCAATGAAAAAGTATTAGAATACGCTGTAAAAGCTGGTTTGGCACTAAATTGTCAAATTGCTAAATATAGCAAATTTGACCGTAAACAGTATTTTTATCCTGACTTACCCAAAAATTACCAAATTTCTCAATATGATCTACCGATCGCAGAACATGGTTGGTTAGAAATTGAGTTGGTAGATGCTGAGGGTAATCCCACTCGCAAACGCATTGGCATTACGCGTCTGCACATGGAGGAAGATGCTGGAAAATTGGTACATGCAGGCAGCGATCGCCTCTCCGGTTCTTCCTATTCTTTGGTAGACTACAATCGCGCAGGTATCCCATTAGTAGAAATTGTCTCGGAACCTGACTTGCGTTCGGGACTAGAAGCTGCTGAATATGCCGAAGAGTTGCGTCGGATTGTGCGCTATCTCGGCGTGAGTGACGGGAATATGCAAGAAGGATCTCTGCGCTGCGATGTCAACATTTCCGTGCGTCCGGTGGGACGAGAGCAGTTTGGCACCAAGGTAGAAATTAAAAACATGAACTCGTTCAACGCCATCCAACGGGCGATTGACTACGAAATTGAGCGCCAAATCGCCGCAATCGAAGCAGGCGATCGCATTATCCAAGAAACTCGTTTATGGGAAGAAGGCGCTCAACGCACAAGTAGTATGCGGGTGAAGGAAGGTTCTAGCGATTACCGCTATTTCCCCGAACCAGATTTAGCACCAATTGAGGTGACAAATGAACAATTAGAGAAATGGCGCAGCGAATTACCAGAACTACCAGCCCAAAAACGCCATCATTATGAAAGTGAGTTGGGGCTTTCGGCTTATGATGCGCGAGTGTTGACAGAAGATCATCCAGTAGCCGAATATTTTGAAACTGCGATCGCATCTGGAGCAAATCCCAAAGCTGCTGCAAACTGGATTACTCAAGATATTGCAGCACACCTCAATAAGCAAAAACTCAGTATTACTGAAATCGCGCTGACTCCCACCAGTTTAGCAGAGATTATCACTCGCATTGAAACGGGCAAAATTAGCAATGCTCAAGCTAAAGAAAAGTTGCCAGACTTGCTCAGTGGTATTTCTCCTGAGAAAGCCTTTGCCGGTCAAGAGTTAATCACCGATCCTAGTGTACTAGAACCCATCGTTGATGAAGTCATAGCCGCCAATCCCAAAGAACTAGAAAAGTATCGTAACGGTAACACCAACCTGAAAGGCTTCTTTGTTGGACAAGTTCTGAAAAAGACAGGCAAACGTGCTGATCCTAAGCTGACTAACGAATTGGTGGAGAAAAAATTGGACGCCTAGTAGTTTGTTAAGTCAACTTTGCTTAGGGGGATGAGGGGGACAAGGGAGACAAGGGGATGAAGAAAGAAAGTGTTTTCCCAATGCCCCATCCCCAATGCCCAATGCCCCAAGTCAGTATTTTATCGGTGGTTCTTCACAGAATCTTCACAAAAAAAGCTGGTGACAACCCGCATACCTAAAATGATATGCTGTGGTATGTAGATGCACCCTGATGATCTGGAGAGCTACCTAAGTGGCTCTCTTTTTTATTTTATTTTTGTGGTATTTACGGTGAACTTCATAATAATATTATTATAAATAATTTCAATAAATTAAGTATTAACCCTTAGATTACAAATGATAGAGTCCCGTTAAGTAGATGCACCCTGATGATCTGGAGAGGGACCCAAGTAGCTCTGATTTTTTGCTTTTGTCTTTCGTCATAAGAAAGGTAAAAACAATTATGCTAATCGCCAACTGGTACATTATTATTACCATCAGCAAATAAACTCACAACAAAAGGGACTGGGAAGTAGGGGGAAACTCTAAACTCCTGTACAGACGCGATTAATCGCGTCTCTCCAAACTCCTAAACTCAGCACTTTTCCAAAGCACAAATTGACCTATCCGACCTGATAGTTATAAGGAATAATAATGGCAGATTGGCACAAAATAACAGGTGGCATCACAGCACCAAGGGGGTATCAGGCGGCGGGAATTACCGCCGGGTTGAAACCTTCTCTTTTGCCAGATTTAGCTTTGATATTCTCAGAGGTGGAAGCGATCGCAGCTGGTGTATTTACCACCAGCCAAGTTAAAGCCGCCTGTGTAGAATATTGTCGCCAACGCTTGCAAGCTAAACATAGCGCTCGTGCCATCCTCTGCAACGCCGGACAAGCAAATGCCGCTACAGGAACTCAAGGCTACCTTGATACCCTAGAATCTGCTATGGCAATAGCCCAAGCATTAAACATTTCGTCTGAATCTGTGTTATTGGCTTCCACTGGCGTGATTGGTCAAAGAATTAAAATGGATGCGTTGCGAAGCGGGATTCCCAAGGTAGTAGCAGCACTCTCAGAAACAGGCTCAGATGCCGCCGCCGGGGCGATTATCACTACAGATTTGGTAACAAAATCCATTGCCCTAGAGACAACTATAAGCGACCGTCCGGTACGAATTGGCGGCATTGCCAAAGGTTCCGGCATGATTCACCCCAACATGGCAACCATGCTGGCATTTGTGACTTGTGATGCTGTGGTTTCGCCTCACCTTTGGCAGCAGATGTTAGCAAGGGCAGCTGATAGAAGCTTTAATTCCATTACCGTGGATGGTGATACCAGCACCAACGACAGCTTAATTGCCTTGGCAAATGGTCAATCTCGCACCCCAGCAATTACAGAATTAGGCGCAGAAGCAGAGAAATTAGAAGCGATGTTAACAGCAGTTTGTCAGCATTTAGCCAAAGCGATCGCTCGTGATGGTGAAGGCGCAACCTGTCTAATTGAAGTGGAAGTAACAGGCGCCCATGATGAACTCTCAGCTAGGCAAATAGCCAAAACCATTGCTGGTTCATCCTTAGTTAAATCTGCAATCTTTGGACGTGACCCCAACTGGGGACGCATCGCTGCCGCCGCCGGACGTGCAGGTATTCCCTTTGAGCAAGAAAACCTGCAAATTAAGCTAGGGGATTTTTTAATGTTAGAAAATGGTCAACCTCTACAATTTGATCGTGCAGCAACGAGTGCTTATTTAAAAAAGGCAGCAGGGGGTGCTTATCTCCAAGAGGATACGGTGTTAATCTCCGTTAATGTTGGTAATGGTTATGGTTCAGGTAAAGCTTGGGGTTGTGATTTGAGTTACGATTACGTGAGAATTAACGCCGAGTATACTACTTGAACTACTCACAGCTGGTTTGCTAGGTTAAGAGAATCATAACTAGAAAATTGGGTAGAAGTTGTTGAACGGGTGTGTCAAGTTCGTGTTTTCAGCACCGCCGCACGAGAATTAGGTTTGGATATTAGCTATATTCGCCAACCGATCAAACTGTTCGATGGTACTCCCTTTAACGCCGATGATCCGATCGCTTATCTCAACAGTTTGCAGATTAAACGTGATTTTTCAGTCGCGGAATGACCAATAGTCCCCATGCGAAAATTAGTGAAGTCATGGAAATTCCTTTTTTTTGTCCACGCGATCGCAGCCGCATCATGGAAGATCCAAAATATTACCAACTGCGTAACTATGCCCTAGACTTCCTCTTTAACCGCTTTGCCCATGATGATAGTAGGTTAAACTAATCGTCATTCTCCTAACTTCTCACTCTAAAAAATGGTTCCTTCCAGACGAGTTTATCTATTGTTGGTTTTGAGTATAGCGATCGCCCCGATCCTATGCCTTTTTCTCAACATTAAAGCAACGATCGCCATCACTTTGCTATTTGATGCGATCGTTCTCGGATTGATGGTTGTAGATGGTTTGCGGGTGCGGCGTTCTCGTGTGCAAATTAGCCGCGAATTACCGTCACGATTATCGATTGCGCGGGATAATCCGGTGGTACTAAAAGTCACATCGCAAAATAGCAACGCCTTAATTGAAATCTGCGATTACTACCCAACAGGGTTTGGCGTATCTGCACCCGCACTCCGGGCTATTGTTCCCAATAACAGCACCAAGGAATTGACGTATACCGTCAAGCCGACACAGAGGGGAGAGTTTCCTTGGGGAAATATTCAAGTCCGACAGTTGGGACTTTGGGGATTAGCTTGGGATGATTGGCAAATTCCCCAAAGTCTGCCAGTGAAAGTTTATCCTGATTTAGTGGGATTGCGATCGCTCACAATTCGTCTGACACTGCAATCATCAGGATCAATGCGCCAATCTCGCCATACTGGTATTGGTACAGAGTTTGCCGAACTGCGGAACTATCGCACTGGTGATGATTTGCGGTTTATTGATTGGAAAGCTACCGCCCGTCGGGTTGGGGCTTATGGTAATGCAATGCCACTGGTGCGGGTTTTGGAACCAGAACAGGAACAAACATTACTTATCTTGCTTGATCGTGGACGGTTGATGACAGCAAAAGTGCAGAGTTTGCAGAGGTTTGACTGGGGTTTGAATGCAACTTTGTCCTTAGCTTTGGCAGGGTTACATCGAGGCGATCGTGTCGGTGTTGGTGTATTTGACCGCCAGATGCATACGTGGATTCCCCCAGAACGTGGTCAACATCATTTGAATCAGCTAATTGATCGCTTAACTCCAATTCAACCAGTGTTATTTGAATCTGATTATTTAGGGGCGGTGACAAATGTTTTGCAGCGACAAACTCGTAGGGCGCTTGTAGTCGTAATTACTGACTTAGTTGATGTCACCGCTTCTACAGAACTCCTCGCCGCACTCTCCAAACTAGCACCCCGCTATCTCCCATTTTGCGTGACTCTGCGAGATCCGCAAGTTGATCGTCTGGCACACACATTCACAGATGATGTTACAGATGCTTATGCCCGTGCAGTGGCACTTGATTTATTAATGCAACGACAAGTAGCATTTGCCCAGTTGAAGCAAAAAGGTGTATTGGTACTAGATGCACCAGCAAATCAAATTGCCGATCAGTTAGTTGAGCGCTATCTGCAACTTAAAGCGCGAAATCAGCTTTAGCTAAGGAACGTGGATTAAATAAAATGCAAAACTTCATCCTGTCTCTAGCTTCCCTCTCCTTTATAAGGAGAGGGATTGAGGGTGAGGTAAGCCAGGGACATAAATTGTATGTTATTTAATTC
>NZ_JBTYKD010000207.1:0-2056 GCF_054880495.1 Nostoc sp. | reverse complement strand
GACCCCTTACTTTTATCCTACGGCGGTCGAGAACTCTATGTCGATCTGGGGATAGAAAAAAGAGCGATCGCCGCGCAAAAGGACGATCAGAAAATAGCCGTTGAGATTAAGAGCTTTTTAAAACCTTCTCCAGTCCGCGATCTAGAAGAAGCAGTAGGGCAATATGGTGTCTATCAAAGTATTCTGACAGAAATCGCACCAGAACGAATACTCTACTTAGCCGTTCCCAGACGCTCCTATGAGACTATTTTTACAGAAAAACTAGGACAGCTAATCATAAAACGTTTGCAAATTAAACTCTTGGTATTTGATGAGGAACAAGTAAGGATTGTGCAATGGATACCTTAGAACGCTATCGCCACATAGTCCGCCAGTTAATTGATGAGATTGCGTTGTATAAGCCTTCTCACGGTCAGATTGAGACCGAAGCAATTATCGACCCTCAAAGAGATCGTTATGAACTGCTGCACGTAGGCTGGGATGGGCAACGTCGGGTACATGGTTCGGTGGTACATATTGATATCATCCAAGGAAAAATCTGGATTCAACATGATGGTACTAATCGTCCTGTAGCTGAGGAGTTGTTAGAAGCAGGAGTTCCTAGAGAGGACATTATCTTGGGCTTTCATCCTCCTCAAGTCCGTCAGTATACTGATTTTGGCGTGGCATAAATGAAACTGAATTCAGATTACTCTTGGTCGCACAAACACTTAGGAGATATCTTAATTACTGAAAAACTTTGTCTATCTTAGAGGCGATAGCGAAGCGCTGCCGCCAAAGGCAGATCGCGCTTTTCATCGCCAAACCAATTTACAGGCGATCGCACTGCAATCCCTTCACACAATTTTACAATATTGCTGTACAGCAGCTAATTGAAAATAAAACATCTGTGTAATTAATTCTGCTTTAACTGAGGAGGTCAATTGGTTTACTCAATCTTTGTCTATGGAAGATGGGCGATCGCACTTTGTTTGAGAATTGTGGATGTTGGGTTTGCTTACGTCAACCCAACCTATGACGAGAGGCGATCGCATTGAGCGCCGCCTTCATCGCTGAATGCCTGACCCTGTGCGGTGACATTTGACTGCATAGGGAAGGAATGATATCAATTGTGATATCAATGCCCCACAAAGAGCGATGGCGTAACCCCCCGCCAAGAGCAATCGCTTCACCATCTGGACGGGACTTTCCTGAGTGAGCTTATGACGCAGCAGAGATTACCTGACCAATCCGCTTGAGAATTTGCAAAACACTGTACAGTTCTCTGGCGGATGCAAACGGGGCGAAGACCCTTGACAGGTCGTACTGTGGCGTATTTGTTTGCGTCACTTTCACAAATAAAATATCGTCGCCATTCGTCACCATACCGAACACAGGTTTATTGGGGTTGGGGTTAGCCATCAGGTAAGCCAGGGCTTGCGGTACAGCTGACCAAACCGAAAGCGTGGTTTTTTTTGACTCTAACACCATGACCCAGAACTGATCTTGCAGCACTAAAACGTCAATCCGTCCGAGCAGTATCTCCTCGCCATCATTCAGCACTAGTTCCACGGATGATTCAGCCTTAATCCGAAAAGGAGGATGGTAAAACCCGGAGAGTGCAAGAATTGGTGACACCACCAACAATATGACTGTCCCTTCTAGTAAATCAGCGACAGCACGATGATACAGATATCTACGCCGCAGGACATCCACAGAAGCTTTTTCCGCTTCTGTAATTTCAGGTAATCCCTCATACCACTCTGGGAAAAACTGCTCATCTTCAACGCGGACGAAACCGAATCGATTTTCTGCATCCAATAGAGTGGTAATCGCTTCTGTAATTGCTGCCGTCTGTGTCATTGCTTCTAGGTAACAGTTGCCTTGCTCTTTTATTGCATCTCTCTCCCATCTTTATTATCGTCAATTGGCGCGATCGCTCAGAAACTAGTAGATACTGATGTACATATATATAGAGTGAGAGTAAGCAACTCTTTCTCTGAAGCCACTGAGCTTTAGCCCAGATCGAGCATACCAAACAAGGACATTTGTCCTTGCAAGTGGCAGGTCATCCCCG
>NZ_JBTYKD010000206.1:0-2428 GCF_054880495.1 Nostoc sp. | reverse complement strand
ATTAAACTAAGCGAAACTCTCACGAGTTCCGCTCGTCTTCAAAACCGGACGTGACACTTTCGCATCATCCGGCTCCTCAATGACCTGGCTCTTGTTATGAGTACCTCTAACCATTTTGGGGCTGGGCTTGACGCTGTTACAGTCAGATTCACCGTTTTTGTTTATTACGGCTTTGATGCCCTTACTGCTATCACTGGCAGTTTTTGTGTCATGGCAATGTCTGTGTAAAAGTTGAATATTTTTGTAATCATCCTTACCACCTTGCGATTTGGGGATAATATGATCAACTTCTAGCACATCGTCTTCACGAAAAAACAATCCGCAATGGTTACACTTTCCTTTTTGCTGTTTTAAGAGTTTTGAAGTCTTAATAGGCATTTCTGGATTATTCCCCTTTCTTGTAGCCCAATAAATCAGATTTCCATCGAAGGGCGATGATTCACCTTTGACCTTCGTGTGACGTACTATTGGTGTTTTCTTATGCTCTAAAAGCTCTAAAGAGGGTTTTCCCTCTGTCGCAAAAGCCCAATTTCTGTTCCTTATTTCCTGCCAGTATTTACTGGTTATCCATACCCCTGATTTATTGGGATGTCGTCTCTTTGACCAAGCTCTTAACTTCAGGTACATAAGATTATCTAAGTCAGTGTAAGCCTCCTTACTTACTACAGTTGAATAGTAATTTGCCCACCCCCGTATAATTGGGTTTAAGTGACTAATCAGTGCCGATTGCGGTGCTGACTTATGAGCTTCTATTACTTCTGAAATCCGTTTATAGTGTACCTTCTGTTTTGCTTTACTTGGGGTGATGATTGTTTTAAACAAGAGTGAGTCACCATTTGTTGATTTCCCTGACTTGTATTTGCCAGATGGAAATTGTCTGATGTTGAAACCAAGAAAATTAAATCCTGGTTCTTCTGACCCATACTTATTTAAGGTATGGGTAAGTCTCGTTTTACTCGGTTTTAATTCAAGTCCCATGTCCTTTAACCATTCCGAGATGATTTCCTGACATCTCTGCACTACTAATATGTTTTCATGAATAACTACAAAGTCATCGGCATAACGAATTAAGCTTAAACTTTTGCGGTTATTCTGTTTATGACCTTTCAAGGTTTCAGCGTATTGCTTAACCCTTTCTTCCATTCCATGCAGTGCTATATTTGCCAATAAAGGGGAAATAACTCCACCTTGAGGCGTTCCTTCTGGTGTTGGAAACAACTGAAGATTATCCATAAATCCCGCTTTTAACCATGCCTTTATTTGACGGCGTAGGGTAGGGAAAGTATTTAATTTTCTTAACAGCGTTTCATGGTTGATTTTGTCAAAGCATTTAGCAATATCTGCATCTAGCACAAATTTTGATTTCTGCTTGATTGCTTTAAATATTGCATCAACAGCATCGTGACATGAGCGTCCTGGTCTAAATCCGTAACTGTTAGGTTCAAACTTTGCTTCCCATTCTGGTTCTAACGCCAGTTTGACAAGGGATTGAAAAGCCCTATCGTCAATTGTAGGTATTCCCAGGGGACGTTTTTCATCGCTCCCTGGCTTTGGTATCCACAATCTCCTAGTGGGTTTTACTTTCTCGTTAAATCTCAAAACTTTTACCAGTTTAAGTCTTTGGTTAGGTGTTAAGGATTTAACCCCATCTATCCCAGCCGTATTCTTTCCTTGGTTGTCTTGAGTTACCCTTCTAACTGCTAACATTTTTCCAGACCAGGACTTCATCAACGTTTTTTGAAGTCTGCGAACTGCTTTTACATCACCACGAATTGAGGCTTTGTAGATTCTTTTTTGCAACTTAAAAACCACCCGTTCTAACTTTCGCCAGTTCGTTTGATTCCACTCCACCGTAGTCTTAAAACTCGTATCGGTCATTTATTGCTACTTAAATCTCCACATTCCAAATCATCGTGAGTACGTTTGCATATCCTGTACATTACACACAGGCATTAGCTTCTTACTCAATCTCACCCACTCGCTGCATCTGGTTAGCACCTACTTAGCAATCGACTTACTAAGAGCTAACAAGGGGTTACTTCGTTCCGAATGACCATACTATGTACCTTTAGAGTGATGCTCTTCACCGGGTTTGTAGGAAGTGCTTATTGGTCAACTGAAAAATTGCCAATTCCTTATCCTTCACCATTTTGGTTCCAGCGTTACCCGATATTTCTATCGTCAGCCTTATTTCGCTGGGTGCTAATCACGATGATTCAAACACACCTTCAATCCTGAGATTTACTCATGGGTACTTTGCTCAATGGACACCAACATAGGCTTGTCAGTGGAGCCATTTTTTACCCCCGCTTTACGGATTGGTAGGCTATCCTCTACCGTAGGGGACACAGTTTTTTACCGTGTTCTGTATGCTTTCACTCCTGCACCTGGAGGGAGGGGTTTTCACCCTCATGGTCATTCAGTTGTC
>NZ_JBTYKD010000205.1:0-15375 GCF_054880495.1 Nostoc sp. | reverse complement strand
TCACCCTGCAATCTCCAACGAATTCAGAAAAAACAAATCTTGGTAGAGATTCTAGGATATCCTTAGATCAGTGAAAGATTTGCCAAAAAAAGTAAGAATGAAGCTGGCAGCAAGAGTAAGTCAGGTAACACCTTCATTAACCTTAGCGATCGCAGCCAAGGCTAAGGCTCTGAAGGCAGAAGGAATAGATGTTTGTAGTTTTAGCGCTGGAGAACCAGATTTTGATACTCCAGCGCATATCAAAACCGCAGCAGTAAAGGCTTTGGATGAAGGCAAAACCAAGTACGGTGCAGCAGCCGGAGAACCAAAGTTAAGGGAAGCGATCGCCCATAAGCTTAAAATTGATAACGGTCTTGATTACAAGTCAGAAAATGTCCTCGTCAGCAATGGCGGTAAGCATTCTCTGTACAACTTAATAGTGGCGCTAATCGATCCCGGTGATCAGGTAATTATCCCTGCTCCCTACTGGCTAAGTTATCCCGAAATGGTGACTTTAGCCGGTGGAGTTTCGGTGATTGTACCCACAGATGCCACGACTGGTTATAAAATTACTCCCGAACAACTCCGTAAAGCAATCACGCCTAAGACGAAGTTATTTATCCTCAACTCTCCATCTAATCCTACAGGAATGGTTTACACGCCAGATGAAATCAAAGCACTGGCGAAGGTAATAGTTGATGCAGATATCCTTGTGGTATCTGATGAGATTTACGAAAAGATTCTCTACGACGGTGCAGAACATATCAGCATCGGTTCTCTAGGGAAGGAAATTTTTGACCGCACTTTGATTAGTAATGGGTTTGCCAAGGCTTATTCGATGACTGGGTGGAGACTTGGTTATTTAGCAGGGCCAGTGGAAATTATTAAAGCTGCGAGTACCATCCAAGGACATAGTACATCTAACGTGTGTACCTTTGCCCAATATGGTGCGATCGCGGCGCTGCAAAGTCCTCAAGATTGTGTCGAAGAAATGCGCCAAGCCTTCGCCAAACGCCGACAGGTAATGCTAGAAAGACTCAACGCCATTCCCGGATTGAGTACCGCCTCACCAGATGGCGCTTTTTATCTGTTCCCTGATATCAGCAAAACCGGTCTAAAATCCCTAGAATTTTCTGACGCTTTGCTAGAAGAACATCAAGTTGCAGTCATTCCCGGAATTGCCTTTGGCGCTGATGACAACATTCGCCTTTCCTACGCCACAGATATGGCGACGATTGAAAAGGGAATGGATCGATTAGAGAAATTTGTCAAGTCGCGTATTTAAACTACATCTAGATGATCAAGTCACTAGAGTAAACTTTTAAAATCTCTAGCAGATGAGCAGGTAGATTGGCATGAGTGAAACTACAGAAACGATTTTCAGCAAAATCATTAGTCGGGAAATTCCCGCTGATATTGTTTATGAGGATAATTTAGCCCTGGCATTCAAAGATATCCACGCCCAAGCGCCCGTTCACATCCTCGTCATTCCCAAAAAACCCATTCCCTCATTAGCTGATGCTGAATCTCACGATCATGCTCTATTGGGGCATCTTTTGTTAACCGCCAAACGTGTTGCAGAAGAAGCAGGACTGAAAAATGGTTATCGAGTTGTCATCAATACTGGTGATGACGGTGGTCAAACAGTCCACCACTTACATCTGCATATTTTGGGAGGACGGCAGTTAAACTGGCCTCCTGGTTGATAAAAGCCGATGAATTGTGTATTTAGACGCAATTCATCGCTAAAAAAATCACTCTCATCTACTCTAACTGTAATGAATTAGGGTTTATGGAGTCATTTCCACAATTTTGCCCACTAGCAACTCCATACTGCGATCGCGCAGAATACTCGCTTTAATCATGCGATGATAGTCATCTACAGACCATTTGGCTAGCGTTTTCATGCTCACATCATCTCTGTAAGTCTGACTTAATTTTACAGTGTCTCAAAGAGGCGATGCCTGCGGCGGGCTGCGCCTACGCTCTTCACAGTTAACCTCGCCAACCCGATAGCCTCAAAACTACCCGACTGATAGCCTGGCTGTATAACTACTGAACTCACGTACCAAGGAACTAGTAAACAATTATGTGCGACTATTCTATGGATTGAATTTAGAACTTTATAGTGAAAACATCCGTGCTGAAATTGAGCAAATAGGTAGTTGATTACTTTTTTCATCTTTACTCGAAGAGTTAGAGAAAAATGTTTTAGAGCTAGTTGCACTCTACCCGCCGCATCCAGAAGTTTATCGTGCTGCTATGCGTTTCTTCCGGTTAAGGGAGAACACAGAAAAATTAAGGTCTTTTGCTTGGGAACTCCTTGAGCTATTACCAACTGACGAAGAAGCACAACAAATTCTTGCCGAAAGCTATTTATCTGAGCGTAAGCTTGATAAACAAGATAAGAAAAAAGCTCTGCGTGTCATAGATCCATTATGGCAGAGGGAAGAGCTTAAACTAGAACAAGCTGTACGCTATGCAGATATATTAGAAGAGCTAGAGCAATACTCCAAAAGTTTAGATATTATTCTTCCTTTATGTGATCATGAGAACCTTGATGCTGATACTCAAATTCAAGCAAAATTAATTGCAGCTAGAACTGCTTTGAAGCTAGGTCAAAGTAAAATTGCAGCTAGATTAATTCCAGATATTCCTCCGAAACAACTAGGAGGTTCACTCATCTTTTTAGCAATTGAAACCCTTAGCGATAATGGAGATTTAGAGGGTGCTTTGGAGACTGTCAAGCAGTTTATACGCCGAGAATATAATCCAACCGAATATAATTCTACCATTATAGAGCAAGCAGTTCGTTTATCCCGCCAGTTAAATCGTGTCAAAGAGCTAGAAGATGTAATACGTTCACTTGGAAAATTTCGTATGTTGAAGGATGAGAGTTTTTATCAACATTTAAAAAACTGCGGATTATCTGATCTGGCACGTGAATTACAAAAGATATCCTAAACTACTTTGTTATTGGTACTCTTAATATTCTGAGTTTGGATGAGTTAACGCAGCTTTTACACAACTTCCACAATAAACGCCATCCCAGATAGATGGAAGTACCCGAAAAATGTCATCATAGTTAATGTAAAAACATTCTGGAGATAAGACAACGGTTTACGCACGCCCTTTAGCACGGTTAATTGAGCAATTGCAACGCTTGCCGGGAGTGGGCCCTAAATCTGCCCAACGACTGGCTTTGCATATTTTAAAGCGCCCAGAAGCAGAAGTTGAAGCTTTAGCACAAGCTCTTATTGAGGCAAAAAAACAAATAGGCTTATGTTCTGTTTGCTTTCACTTATCTGCTGAACCAGTTTGTGAAATCTGCCGCAATTCCAACCGTGACAACAGCACTATCTGTGTTGTAGCAGATCCCCGCGATGTGATTGCGCTGGAAAAAACCCGCGAGTACAAAGGTAAATATCACGTTTTGGGTGGGGTGATTTCTCCAATTGATGGAATTGGCCCAGAACAGTTGACTATAGTGGCTTTGCAGCGCCGGGTGAATCAGCAAAAACCTCAAGAAGTAATTCTCGCAATTAGTCCGAGTGTAGAAGGGGAAACAACAACTCTATATATCGGTCAGCTACTAAAACCATTTACCAAAGTGACGCGGATTGCCTTTGGTTTGCCTGTAGGTGGTGATTTGGAGTACGCCGACGAAGTGACGCTGGCAAGGGCATTGGAAGGACGTCGGGAGTTAGATTAGGCTTAAATAAACTTCCTTATTTAAAGCTAGCTTTCGCTTCTGCTCATCGCCTGACTAATTCTGTTAAAATCACGTTTGCCAGCACGTAAATTTTGAGTCAGTGCCATGTGTGCAAAGGGATTTGGGCAATCTCATAACCCAAAAATCAACAAGCTAGTCTTAAAGGGAGTGAGCTATTGCTAGTAAGGCAATCCAGAAGCCTCAATTAAAAGCATTTGCCTCTGGTGTCGCTTGAATAAGGAAAATGATAGAGTTAAGAGCGATCGCTATGCAAAAAATCTAAATAAGATATGTCTGACCAAAAAGATAAAGCTCAAGAAAAAAACCGCCTTGAGCAGCTTCAAGAAGAACAAGGCAACACCGATTCTAAACACTCAGGGGGTGCTGGCGCTTCTGGCGGCAACTCAGGTGCAGGTAAATCTGGCACATCAAAAATTTCTGCCACTGGTACACCTGATGATATCGAAAAAGTTGATCAGGAGCAAAGCTGACTCCGACAACGAGTCAAGGTTTAACTGCATCGGCTCTCATTTGTAACTAAACTCAACAATGGTGGATTGAATACCTTATAGCAGTTCTCAGTTGAGTGAAATACAGACCTAATAAGAACAGCCCCTTTCCTACTAGCGTTGGGGAGTAAGATTCAAAGCCTCTCTCCTTTTAGGAGAGAGGTCAAAGTGTATTGCATCCAAACGAAAACCGCTATATTATTGAGTCCACCATAGCGATCGCACAAGCTGCATGATACTAATGTTATTTACAGTGCTAATCCTAGATAGTTGTGGTCAAGAATCGGCGAGGAATAAAATAGCAGTTTTAGCAGCAGCACAAAAGATTAATTCGGCTTACCCGTAATCGTGAATGCTGCCCAGTAGTAAGGATGATTATAAAGATTTTTGTCTGATGCCATTTTACTATTTCTATATAGTTGTGTGGCTAAATAAGTTTGAATTCGTAATTCATCAGGATGCAGATTATTCAAGATATCTTCATACCACTTTGTCAGTTCTCCAGCAGTTAGTTCTTTCAGCCATCGTGTTGCTTCCGCTAAGGCAGTAACTGCTGATTTATTAGGCTGCAATCGTCGGTAAAACTCGATCATTACCAAGGCACTAGCTGAAGATTCTACACTCCAGAGAGTACTCACTACATGAGGAACGCCCTGACTCACAAAACCACTAACTAAACTCACATATTCACTGCTGATAGTGTAGTTGCTAGTACTTAAATTTTCACAGGCAGAGAGAGTAATAAGGTTGTAATTTGCTAGATTCTGTTGGCATTCATCTAGAGTAAGTTTGTCTTCACCTGCTAATGCTAATTCTGACTTTTTAGGTTCAGCTAAATTATTAGTGACGCGACCCGTAAAATGAAAGATGTTGTAATTAGCAAATAAGGCGTTTTCGACAATAATTTTCGTAGCTTCTGACCCCTGAATTCGTTTGATATTATTAAACATCTGGCTCACAACTTCTGACTCAAGTTTGGCAAATTTTAGTGTGGGATAAGCTGCACTCTCAGGATGTTCAACACTGAGCAATAACTGATTTTGCCACTGCCAAATCTCTTCAGTTTTTATTGATAAACCTATTTGGGCACTAGGTAGATAGGTAACGCTGAAATTTGACTCCACATTCGGCAACTCTTCCGGCGATGGGGAAGAGAGATGGAAAAGGGTATGAATGGGCAATCTGGACAAGTCACGGTGAGGAATTAAAACCAGTTGGGTGATGCCTTCGAGTTCCTGTGCAATTGTGGAAATATTCAGAATTTCATACAGTTGCAACAGTTTTTGTTCCATATCAACTCGCCAAGAATGCTGGCTTTTACTTTCTTTGTCTTGAGCCGTGCTGCGATATTCTTGATATTGTTGATGCCAATCTTCTAGCCAACTTTCAAATTCAATTAGGCGTTGTACTGCTTCGGGTAAGGGTAATTCATTTAGACGGATAGCGTCTTCTCCTAAAGGTATTGCCCCAGGATCTTGCATGGGTGTAAACAGGAGGATTGGTGATGGTGCTTGGTCTTTGAGAATGAAAGTATGTAGGGCAACTGGACTAATATGCCAGTAAATAATTGCTGTTGTGGGATTGAATAGTTCTTGAATTCCGCCATAATCAGGTGAGTAAATATGATCATTCCAGCCAGAAAGCAGCCAGTTTAAACAAGCATTTTTACCTTGTTCGGCAATTTGCCAAGCTTCAACTAAATCACCGGACTCTACGGCTAAATCAACTGCTAATTGCTCAAAGCCGGCAAATTTTAGAGCTAGCTGTTTTTTACTTTCGTCTGAGCGAGTTTCTTCACTCAGCAATTGTTGCAATAAATCTGTGCCGCGTTGCAGCAATTCTTGAACTTGTGTTGTTTGTCCCAAACCCATCAGCACTTTGCTTAGAGATTGCAAAACCTCTAGGTGCAACTGGGGAAAATATTCTAGTGTGAGGGTTAATAGCGCTTGATGGTATTCAGATGCGGCTTTGCGCCAATAATCGCGGGTATTGGGATGTTTTTTACCTCGGTCGTAGTAAGTATTACCGATCGCAACATGCAATCTACCCCAACCTTCTGGATGGGTATCTGTCCGCAGATGCTTTAACCCTTCCTCGTAGCTGGCTAATTTTCCTTCGTAACCGCTTTGTTGTAAGGCGGGATTTGTCGCTGTTATCCGACTCGATAAATTCAGCAATGCCTCAGAATCTACTAAATTACCGATCGCAGTTCCCCGACCAATCCAAGCTTCCCAATAATCTTGTTTAATTTGCAAAGCGTTGTCATAACAGGCGATCGCTTCGGCAAATTGTTCTAAAGAAAACAGTGCTACTGCCTGATTATACCAAGCTAAGTGGAAGTCGGGTTTAATGGCGATCGTTTGCTGATAGGAGGCGATCGCTTCTTGGTGGCGCCCTAAGTTGTCTAATGCTATACCCCGGTTGTACCAAGCTAAGTAGAAATCGCCTTGAACTGAGAGGGCTTTGTCCCAGGAGGCGATCGCTTCTGACCACTTTCCTAAATTAAACAGCACTACACCCCGGTCTATCCAGACTTCGTGATACTCTGGGTGAATTTCTAGCGCTTTGTCGTAAGATATAATCGCTTCGGCAAATTGTTCGCCTACAGCCAGTGCTATGCCTCGGTAATACCAGTTTTCCTGGTCTTCTGGTTCCAGATGTAGCGCATGGTCATAACTAGAAATAGCTTCTGGTAGCCAACCTAATTTTAACAGCGCCAAACCCCGGCTAGACCAAGCTTCTTGGTAGTCTGGTTTGATTTCTATGGCTTTATCAAAAGAAGCGATCGCTTCTTCAAAATATCCTAATTCTCCCAGAGTTCGACCTCTGTTATACCAAGCTTTGTAGAAGTCGGGTTTCAGTTCTGTAGCGGTTTGGTAAGATGTGATCGCTTCATCAAAACGTTCTAAATGAAACAGCGTCAAGCCTCGGTTAAACCAATATTCGGGGAATTCGGGTTGTAGTTCAATAGCTTGGTCATAAGATGCGATCGCGCCTAACAAATCACCCGTTTTCGCTTGTTGAAGACCTTGGTAAAACAGCGTTTTAGCCTGGGTAACAGGATTATCGCTATGTCGCTCAATAATACCAGAGGAATTATTGCTTTGATCTGCCAAATTAGCAGCAAGTTGCTGCACTAAATTGGTACTTTGATCCAACCTTACCCACAACTCATCTAGGGTATAAGCAACATTTGGCTCTAAATTAGTCAAAGTGTTATCCCAGGTTGACTCCGAGTCAGACGTTGTTAATTCAGTTTTTTTTCTAGTCGAAAGGACATTTGTTGGTGTTTTAGTTGGAGTAACTTCCTCTTCATCACCGAACCTCAGTTGGGCTAATGAGGTGATTGAATCTTCGGCTGCCGGGAGAGGGAGATTTTCTCTGATTGTGGTTTGGGTGTCTTCTGGTTCATATTCCAATACCAGTTCCTCTAAATTCTCAGTCAATTCTTCCTCTGAAGAGACATTTTCGGGTGCTGACGTTATTAGTTCAACATCTTGCAGATCATATTCCCATAACTGTTCACCTAAGCTACGGATTAGCTCTTGACCAGGGGAAGTTGGGAGAATTTCTTCATCGGTTGTAGATTCTCCGACATTTCCCTCGTCATACTCCCATAACTGTTCGCCTAAATTGCGGATTAACTCTTGCCCAGGAGTCGCTTCTATTGCATTTCCCTCGTCATACTCCCATAACTGTTCGCCTAAGTCGCGGATCAGCGCTTGCCCAGGAGTCATTTCTACCCCATCTTGCGCCTGATTGTCCTCATACTCTATAGGTATGGGTGAGTTTTGTATGGGTGAGTTTTGCATCAGCCGGATGCCAATGTTGTATGCAACGTCTCCAATTCTGCCAATCCCAAGTTCTCCCAGCTGCACCATCTGGGATGCTAACAGAGGATTCGGTGCAGGTGAAGCTAACAAGCTTTCGCCAAACGTCACCAACCAATCTATCCAGCGTTCAGCCGGAATCCGATTTTCGAGCCGTTGCAGATACCTTAATGCCCACTGTCGTCCTCGTGCTTGATGCACGCCTTCTAACAATTGGATAAACAATTGTTCCAGATCCGCATTGGTTAGTTCTGGTAGTACCCCCACCAGATTACGTCCTCTCCCACCCTTGAGAGAACGACGAGTCTGCTTACTTTCAATGAGGCGCTTTAAAAACCTTTTAAGCGACTGCGATATCCGCCTGAGCATTTGCCACACTCTTGGATTTTGTTTTTCTAGATTGTAGCCATCGTTGTGTTCAAAAAATCATCAATTACGTAAAAACCCATTAGATCCTGACAGCGCTTGCGTAGTAAATTAGCAAAAAATATACAAAACTTCAAGAGCATAGCATTAGAACGTTACAATTACCAGATTCAACTCTTGAATTTGGAGTTTGCCAAGCCCTTAATTTTCTGTTTGCTCTGTAGTCGATTGACCAGCCGGATATAATTGACTAATCAATGCCTGGACAAGCAGTTGTGGATCGTCTGTCTCAACGGCAAGCTGTTCAGCAATCTGCTGGCGTAAGTTTTGATCCTGCTGCAACATCACAAACAACTCTTCTAGGGTGACAGTTTGGGATTCTCCCTCTGGGAGGTTTTCTGGCTGATCTGCTGATTCTAATATTGGGGCGGTTGGCTCAGAGGGCAAAGTTGTGCTGAGAGCATCCGGCCCTTCATATTCCCAAATTGGTTCGCCTTGATTGCGTGTCAATAATTGCATCCCGATACTATAGGCAACATCTCCGACTTCTCCGATGCTCAACTCACCCAGTTGCACTAACCGCGCAGCTATTTCATTATTGGGTGTAGCTGATGCCAGCAATCTGTCGCCAAAGCGCCCTAACCACTCAACCCAGCGTTCAGTTGGGATGCGATGTTCAATATTATGCAGCCACTTCCGTGCCCATGCTTCCCCTCGTGCTTGATGTACTCCTTGCAACAGTTCGTTGAAGAGAAATTCCAGATCCGTATCGCTTAAGGGAGGTGCTGGTTCTTTTTGCACATTCCCCCGATATTTTGAGGCAGTCTGTTTTCCACCAAACAAGCTCTGAAAAAGCTTTTTGAGCCATTGAAATAGCCGCTTGAGCATCTGCTGCACCATCGATTATTGCTTATCCTAAAATTGTAGCGATCGCACTGGACTATGGCGTTAGTTCAGTCAATAAATGTATTTTTCCTGTTGGGCATTGGGGAAACAGGGCATTGGGCAGACTTACTGCAACTTTCCCTGTGCTCCCCTGCTCCTTTGTCCTCTTCTGTGAGGTTTAATAGTTCATGGTGGAAGTGTTGAGATTTCTTAAGAAGACATTATAAAATATTAGCGACTGTTAGCTAGCTTTGTCTTACGCAATTTACGGTTTATCGAATAGCCTAAAGAAACCTCAAAGATTGGTTCTGCTACGCAAAACCTGTCCCTCTCCTTGGTAAGGAGAGGGATTTCTGTCAGGACTCTTTGAGGTTTTTGTTTTGGGTAATTCGATGACTTGTGTGTACATCGTAGCTTCCTTAGTACACGTCACCGTAAAAGGGGTTCGGAAATATTCAGACTTGATCTTGGGTTTCACTACGTTCTACCCAACCTACGAATGATTAAATTCCATACCCTTTTTGTGGTGTTCTGTACTTAGCAGGAAAGGGGGGTTAGGTTCTTGATTACTGAATCGATGCTCTAGCCCCTTATTGAAGAAAGAAACAAGGAGACTTGGCGACTTGTCTCTTTCTTGAATTTTTCCAACTCCCCACTCCTCTTATTAGAACAAATGTACTAAATGGTATGCTATAATTCCGATACTTTGATGTTGAAATCATAGTAGAGGATAAGCTATAGTCGCTTACTTTCCTGAGTGCCAAAATTTACGGTATTAGTTGAGTGTAAGCGCTATGTGAACATCCACAAACAAAGCGGGTACGAGAGATTAAAATAGTTGAATCCTAAACTCGACTCGGTGCTACTAATTAACTTTGAAAGGCATTGAAGTCTATATTTCCATGTCTTACGAACCCCTGCACCACAAATATCGCCCCAAGAGTTTTGCTGAACTGGTGGGTCAAGAGGCGATCGCCACCACCCTCACGAATGCGATCGGCACATCCAAAATCGCCCCCGCCTATTTATTCACTGGGCCTAGAGGTACGGGGAAAACTTCTAGCGCCCGGATTCTGGCTAAATCCCTCAATTGTCTCAAAGGTGATAAGCCCACTGCTGAACCCTGCGGTGTGTGTGAGGTTTGTCAGGGGATCACCAAGGGCTACGCTTTAGATGTAATTGAAATCGATGCCGCCAGCAACACTGGTGTCGATAATATCCGCGAGTTGATTGAAAAAGCCCAGTTTGCTCCTGTGCAGTGTCGCTACAAGGTTTATGTGATCGACGAGTGCCACATGCTCAGTACTCAAGCGTTCAACGCGCTACTGAAGACATTAGAAGAACCACCGAGACACGTAGTTTTTGTATTGGCGACAACAGACCCGCAACGGGTGTTACCAACAATTATTTCGCGCTGTCAAAGGTTTGATTTTAGACGCATTCAGTTAGAAGCGATGGTGAAGCATTTAAGTGCGATCGCCTCTATAGAAAACATTCATATTTCACCCGATGCTGTAACCCTCGTAGCCCAACTTGCTCAGGGAGGGTTGCGAGATGCCGAAAGTTTACTCGATCAATTGGGTTTGTTAGCGGGAGAAGTGACACCAGAGCGAGTTTGGGATTTGGTGGGTACGGTAAGCGAACAGGACTTACTGGGGCTTTTAAATGCGATCGCTCAAGATAAACCGGAAGCAGTTCTGGACTGTACCCACTACATTCTAGATCGTGGTCGAGAACCCCTAACTATTTTGCAAAATCTCGCCGCTTTCTACCGCGATTTACTCATAGCTAAAACAGCACCCAACCGCCACGATTTGGTTGCTTGTACTCAGCAAACCTGGACAGCGCTAGTTGAGTTTGCCCAATACTTGGATATGAGCGCGATTTTAGCAGGACAGCAACACCTACGCACATCAGAAGTGCAAATTAAAAATACCACCCAGCCGCGTTTGTGGTTGGAGGTAACATTACTAGGATTGTTACCCAGTGCAACAAATATTCAGCCACAAGCCCCAAGTATCTCACCGCGAGTTAACACACCTGCTGTATCTCCAAGCTATCCTCCAGCAGTTGCCCCAAATCAGGCAGTCTCTTCTGTACCTTTAGCTGATTCGCAAACAAATCACAATTTTGCAAACCATCATCTAGCATCGGCCCAAAATCAGCCCGTCACCTCATCTCCCCCAGCTGAACGCCAAACAAATCACAATTCTGCTGCTAACTCAGTTTCACCACCAACCCCAGAACCTGTATCTGTACCCGTGCCATCTGCGAACATTGAATCAGTAACTTCAGAAGTTGTTGGGGAAGCAGAGTATGACTTAACTCAGGTTTGGCAACAAGTGCTTGCTAACCTCCAGCCAAAATCAAGGCAAGAAATGCTGCGTCAAATGAGCCATCTCGTAGAGTTCGATGGTGCTGTGGCTCGAATTGCGATCAAACAGGCATGGTATGACAAGGGGAAATCTGATCTACCGATGATTACGGCAGCTTTTCAACGGACTTTTGAGCGTGAAATCCAGATAAATATAGAAAAAGGAACTTCTTCAAACTCTACTTCAGCCAAAAAAAATCCTCCCCCAAAAGACTCTAGTCGTGTTCAGCAGCCACCAACTGCCAGTTACAACCAGCAAATTTCGCCTCTAGCGCCAGTACCGCAGCCAATCACGCCACCACCAGCACCACTAAAAACCGAGTCGGCATCAAATAACGGAAATGGTGTAAATGGCAATGGGGCAAATGGTAATGCTGTAAATGGTAATGGGATACAAACTTTGCCTCCAACGCCACCACGAACGCCTGCACCTGATTGGGAAGTTGACGAAGTAGCGATCGCAGCTCAGCGTCTTGCAGAATTTTTCAACGGACAAATTATCCGCTTTGCAGATGATTCACCAGAATTCTCTGACTCAATCACTACACCTGAATGGGTAGAAGAATCAGAGGTTGATGATGAATAACCCTCTTATGTTGAATTAGAAAGTGGGAAAATTATAAAACTTATTTGATGCGGAAAAAGAATAAAAGCTGATGTTACTAATTATATTTTACTCATGATTTTCGTTTCAATAAAATACTACAAAGCTATATCCAGCTTGGATTTTGAGTGTTATTACTAGTTAAGTTTATTTTGTTTAATTCGTTAGTTGTTTGTTTGTACCATAAAATCTGCGATAGAACCGATTTTTGTTGAGTAATTTATTTTTTGGAAGTCCCACATAGTTGCTTCTAAAGTGAGGGATAATCGCTATGGCTCAGGTCGGGATTGACTGGTTTCCCCCAGCCAACGTAAGCTAAGTTGTCCATTATTGTTGTCGTGTTCTTCTCCAGAATAACAAACCATACAATAAATATACGTGCCTTCTTGAGGCCACTGAGCATAATCTAGGGGTAGTGGTTTACATTCCTCTTTGTAGTGAAAAATAGGGCCAATATGAATTAAACCTATATACTTATAGCTATCCTTTGGAAAATCATCGACTTCTATAAATATGCCAAAGGGTCTAATTTTTCCTACTTTTGCCCAAAACTTACGACCAATGGGAAATTGCTGCTTAAGCAGTAACCAATGTTGTTTTCTAAGTAGCCGCCATTGCTCTTCATTCATTTTCATCAGAAGTTTCAGGCACGAAAGTCAGCATTTAAAAGAGAGATTACACTTGTAATATTTTTGGCTTTGCACAGCTTTTTCAGAAGAAAAAATGAACTGTGAATATCAAGGTCTACAGTGAAAAAGGCACGAGGTAGAGGGCATTATTCCTCCTACCTCCTGCCTGTGTTATTTTTAATTCCCCAAAGGGGCTATTCCCCATTCCCAGTATGCAAAGTTTTCACCCATTTCAGCCGCTTTGGTCTTACCGACATCCGGGCAGTAGTACTGCTCATGACGACTAACCAGTGCAACATATATAAACTGCCGCGCAAGGTTTGCACTAGCAACAGAAAATATGTAGAAAGTGGGAATTTTTGCTCTTGACGTATCCGCCTCAGACCTGTAAACATCCCTACCATCGACATAGAAATGGACAAGCCTGTGATCGGACTTAACATTGGTGGACGATGACGAGCGATCGCCATTAATAAATCTGGTACTGTTGCTGTGGGCAAAATATACATAATCAGCATAAAAATCAGCAAATCCCAGCTTTTGCGCGTTCCCATGCGGTTTTTGAGAATTAAATCCCAGTAATCCAGATAGCGTTGATAACCGCCTTCTGCCCAACGGTTGCGCTGATGCCAGAGTGAAACTGCGCTCGTCACTCCTTCCTCTTGCACAGATGGATGGAAAACACACTCAATATCCCATTTCTCCAAATGTAAGCGGATTGTCAAATCTAAATCATCGGTAATAGTTTCCTCATTCCAGCCACCACAGCTTTCCAAAGCTGAACGCCTGACAAATTGACCATTGCCCCGCAGTTCGCCAATGCCACCAAGGGCGGTTCGCTGTCGCTGAAACCAGGTATCAAGTGCCATTTCTGCCATTTGCCCCTTAGTCCAAAAGTTTTCTTTAGCGTTGGCGATCGCTTTTCGCACCTGCACCGCCCCCACTTTTTCTCTTTGAAATAAAGGTATTACCTGTAGTAACAAGTCTGGTGTCACTTGGGCATCAGCATCAAATACTGCTATAATATCGCCCTTTGTCAGTGGCAATACCTGATTCAACGCCCCCGATTTGCCACCACTAGCTTCTGCTGAACGCCTTAGTACTTTCAGTTGCTCGTGTTTCTGCTCTAGTTCTGCTAATAAATGTGGCGTACTATCACTGCTGTGATCATCAATTATCCATACTTCGTACTGCCCACCTGGATATTCCAGATTACAAAGATTTTTGACTAATTTAGCAATTACCGCTTCCTCATTTTTCGCAGCCACCAGTAAAGATACAGAGGGCAAATCTCCCTGTATTTCTTTTGGATAGCGACGGGATTTAGTAAACACTACCACCAAGGCATGAAATCCTAGAATGGTGGTCATTCCTAGAATAAATATAGAAGCCCAAGAAACTAAATGTAGAGCGATCGTGCCACTCCAGACGATAGTCAAGACTAGAGCCGCCTTACGTCTACGAGCTTGAAACCGGGGTGTTAGAGACACAGGATCTGTCTCTAACACTGACTCCTCATCTACTGATAGGTCAGACAACAAGGAGTTCAGAGGATCAAGCTCTTGATAAGAATCTTCTTCGGGCCAGGAATTCGCTGGCATAGGTTAGGTTGCTTGATTGAAAAACCAGTATTTATCTACAGTTAGTAATTTTACGGTCAAATATCCCTAAGCTACTTTTCCCGATATTAATCGGAATGGGCAAACTGCAATACCCGCTATCCCTAAGCCAAAAACCATTGGGACTACCTTTTTGTCACCGCCACTCTGCGTAATTACCTCGGATTAACCACGGTTGCTACTCTTAGACAGAAGCTTGATTCCTTTGATAGCCACTTAGGCAGGAAGCTTGTAGAGTCGGACTTTCTCCAATGAGAACTCCGGTTTAGGCAAAGTAATAGCAAGGTAGCAGCAGCTAGTTGTTGGGAGAAATAGCAATAACGGCATCCACTACTTTACAGTGGGTATTTTTAGTGTTATCTTTCCCAGCTATCGATAAAAGTTAATGCAGCATCATTGTAACCGAAATTTTAATATTTCTTAGCAGTAACTTCATTTATGGTGCATTGGGCATTGGGCACTTGTACTGAGCTTGCCTGCCCTGAGCCCTTCGACAAGTGTTACCCTGAGCTTGTCGAAGGGCTCAGGGTAACACCTGTCGTTCGCGTAGCGCGATGCCCTGAGCTTGCCGAAGGGTCTCCAAGAGTTGGGTCGAAGTAGCGTTCGCGTAGCGTCTCGTAGAGAAGTCGTTGGCGCAGCCTAAGAAGAGAAGTATTGGGCATGGATTATTCCGCTTGTCGCCTTTGTCCCGTTCATCCCCCACTCCCCACTCCCCGCTATGTGCTTTAGACACATCTTTTGGGAACACTACTAACAGCCACTAATATCCCTAATTGCCAAATAACTTGAGGAACATTTAACAATGTCTATTGAGCAAATCCAGCCTGCCACTGAACAACAAGCCAGTGTTTACTTACCTTACGTTCAG
>NZ_JBTYKD010000204.1:0-16743 GCF_054880495.1 Nostoc sp. | reverse complement strand
TAGGTTGGGTGGAGCGGAGCGCAACCCAACTGATTATCAGGATGTTGGGTTACGCAAAGCCTCCACCCAACCTACAATTTTTTTGCAACTAGAACTTAAGCGGTTAAGTGCATTAGACGTAGGTTGGGTGGAGCGGAGCGCAACCCAACTGATTATCAGGATGTTGGGTTACGCAAAGCCTCCACCCAACCTACAATTTTTTTGCAACTAGAACTTAAGCGGTTAAGTGCATTAGACGTAGGTTGGGTGGAGCGGAGCGCAACCCAACTGATTATCAGGATGTTGGGTTACGCAAAGCCTCCACCCAACCTACAATTTTTTTGCAACTAGAACCTAAGGGGTTAAGTGCATTAGACGTAGTTGGGTGGAGCGGAGCGCAACCCAACTGATTATCAGGATGTTGGGTTACGCAAAGCCTCCACCCATCCGACAATTTTTTTGCAACATTCTAGCCTAGATATTCTACTACAAGACTACCGAATGGACCATAATATATAAAATTTCCTATAAAAGCAAGCCAGTGATGCCGGGATACCTCTGCGACACATGAAGAATTAGGTTGGACGTGAGTGCGAAGCTACAATAACTCCGTGATGCTAAATAACCGTTGTCGGTCTATTTTTTGAAGCTTGAGTTTTACGGCATAGAAAGCCTGATAATAAGATTGCTCGCGCTCTGGTTCAGCTTCTGGATCAGTTTGTTGCCATAGTTCCAAAAAGTGACGAGAACGTTTTTCCAGCATTACCAAATCCATGCAAGCGATCGCAGCTTGAACCACTTGCGGAGTCCGAGGTATTTCTATCTTCCATTTCTCGTTCAGATGAAATAGATGCGACACTAATCCCAAGTCTTCTGATAATTCTAAATATATGTTTTCCAGAGTTGAAATTAAATCTACCTGTTCCATTGCTGTATCTAAAATCTGTTGCCATAAAAATCGGTGGTGGGAAAGGCTAAATTGCAAATCTCGCTCCTCTAGTTCGTTAATAATCGCTTGACGCTGTTCAGGACAATGCAAGTAAATTCGTAGTAATAACGCCTCTGCTTGTTCTAAAAGACTGCGTTCTGTGGGAAGTGGAGAGTGGGAAACTTTGCTATCTCCCCATGCTTTCTTCGCTGACATCGGCTTAGAGTATGTAGTCGCAGCCGGCGCAATTTGAGTTAGCAGATTTTCGACTCGTAGGGGTAGAAGTCTGGTATCTCCCAAACTGAGTATTTCTGCACAATAAGAAACGTAATAATTTCGTGTATCACTGTTCGCTATATTTTTAAGTAATTTAACTAATTGCTGAGTTACTTGCTGAAAATCAGTAGCCTGTTTTAAGTCGCGGTCTTGAATAATTTGCTGAATCTGCCAATCTAACCAAAGTGGGGCATTTTTTAGCAGTTCTCCATAATCTTCTGGAGTGTGGCTATACAAATATTCATCAGCATCTTTGCCATCGGGTAAATTGAGAATCTTTAACTGAACTTCTCCCTTGTATGCTAGTTCGGCAATTTCACCGATCGCTCTTTCGGTGGCATTGGTTCCGGCTTTATCAGCATCAAAGTTGAGTACTAATTGTTTCGATTCGGTGTAGCGTAATATTAGCCGGACTTGTTCTAAGCTTAAGGCTGTACCGAGAGAGGCGACGGCGTTATTAATACCAGCAGCATGGAGAGCGATCGCATCAAAATATCCCTCTACCACCACCGCTTGATCAACTTGAGAAATCCCACCTTTGGCTTGATCAAGGGCAAATAATGTTTTACCTTTACTAAAAAGTTCGGTTTCTGGTGAATTTAGATATTTAGGCTGTTCATCAGTCAGGGTTCTACCACCAAAGGCAATGACGCGCCCTTGAACATCACGGATGGGAATCATTAAGCGATCGCGGAATACATCATAATAACCGCCTCCTTCCTTGCGTGGCTTAATCAATCCCGCTTTTTCCAGTATTTGCGCTGGGTAATGTTTATCTTCCACTAGATAGCGATGGAGAGTTTCCCAACCTGCGGGGGCATAACCTAAACCAAATTGCTGTATAGTTTCTTCTTTGAGTTTACGGTTAGATTGCAAATATTCAATTGCTTTTTGCCCTGGGGATTGTTTGAGGGCGCGTTGATAAAATTGTGCTGACGAAGCGAGAACTTCATACAACTGTTCACGCAAAGATAGTTGACGCTGTAATTCTTGACGTTGTTCGGGTTCGAGAGTTTGTACAGGTACTTGGTAACGCCGTGCTAAATCCAGCACCACATCAGGAAAAGAACGCTTTCCCAACTCCATCACAAACTTAATCGCATTTCCCGCAGCTTGACAGCCGAAGCAATAGTACATTTGCTTGGTTTGACTGACGGTGAAGCTAGGAGATTTTTCGTCATGGAAGGGGCACAAACCGACAAAATCCTTGCCACGTTTGCGTAAAACTACGTATTCCGAGACGACATCTACAATATCAGCCCGTAGTTTAACTTCCTCAATTGTGTCTGGGTGCAAGCGGGGGATTTGCATGGCTTTGTCATTAGTCATTGGTCACTGGTCATTGGTCATGAACTTTGGAGAAATACCAAAGGACAAATGACAAAAGATTTCTGATCGCTATTATATTCTTGTTGCTAGAGCAAGAATGATGTATAGAATTGCTTACACTTAATTTTATCAGAGGAAATACTGAAAATGGGACGTATTTTTATATCGGCGGCTCATGGAGGCAAAGAAGTTAGAGGAGTTGATGCAGGTGCGATCGCAGGTGGTACAAGTGAAGCTAAAGAAATGATTTTGCTGCGGGATTTGATTGTTACGGAACTCAGAGCGCGGAATTTGGAAATTTTGGCGGTTCCTGATGACTTGAGTGCCGTCCAAACTATCGCCTGGATCAATTCCCGTGGGCGTCGGGGTGATATCGCCCTAGAAATTGAATCTAATGCGGCTAACAGCCCTTCTGTGCGTGGGGCTAGCGTCTTTTACATTGCTAATAATAGCGATCGCAAGAGTAATGCTGAACAGTTGCTAATCGGCTTGTTGCGTCGCGTACCCCAATTACCGAATCGGGGAGTCAAGCCAGATACAGATAGTGGCTTAGGTAGTTTAGCATTCTGTCGCCAGACAACGCTTCCGGCTTTGGTAATGCAAGTGGGGTTTCTTAGCAATCCAGAGGATCGGGCTTTGCTGCAAACTCGTCGCCGCGATTTTGCTTTGGGAATTGTCGATGGACTTGTAACTTGGAGTAGTGTGATTGACCCCACTCCTGGAACTCCAGCAGAACCAAATTATCCGCCGATTAATATTAATATTAATGGTCAAAGTTACTCAGAACAAGGGGTTTTAGTTAATGGTAATGCTTACATCCCCATTGATTTAGTAGACCTTCTACGAATTGACCTTTCAAAAGCAGCTAATGTCAATCGGATTACCTCTCACAAAGTAGTTTATGTCAAAGCGATCGAACTGCGAGATTTTAAGATTGCAGTTACTTGGGATGCGGCAACTCGTACTGTCAGCTTGCGCTCGAATTTGACGGTTTGCCCTGGTCAATTTGACCGAGTGATGTCGAATGGTAATACTTCAGAAGTACAGTTACAATTATTCCTCAAAAACAATAATGACAATGCTTTGGTAAAGTTTCCTGACATCCCAAAACTTTATCGGGAAGAAGCAGGTATAGAGGGAGTAAACTATGATATTGCCTTTTGCCAAATGTGTTTAGAAACTGGATTTTTACGGTTTGGTGGTGATATTAGACCTGAGCAAAATAACTTTGCTGGCTTAGGTGCGATCGGTGGAGGTTCGGAGGCTGCATCTTTTCCAAGTGCCAGAATTGGAGTGAGAGCGCACATCCAACATTTGAAAGCTTACGCTAGTTTAGAACCTTTGGTACAAGAACTAGTAGATCCCAGGTTTCGCTTTGTCACACGCGGGATTGCAACATTAATTGATCAGCTAGCAGGGCGGTGGTCAGCAGATTTAGATTATGGTACGAAGATTTCAGCAATGCTCAAACGATTATATGAATCAGCAGGACTTCTTTAAGTACCAATGGGAGCATCTCAGTGAAAGCAAATACACTACACCATAGGAGAAACAAGATTCCTGCTCCTTCTCCGAACTCACGGAGAGGGCTGGGGTGAGGTTTAGGCTTTCTACGAAAGTGAGATGCTCTCAGTACCAATTCTGTATGAAGATGCGCTAAACCATATTTAAGTACAAGAAAGAAAAACGAACCGCAAAGGATGCAAAGGAGAGGCAGCGCGTTGCGGGGGTTCCCCCCGTTATAGCGACTGCCGTCACAAAGAAAGAAAGAAGTTAAAAGGGTTTGGCGCAGCCTCACAAAGAAATGGTATTACGCAATTGTGATTAAAGTAAAGGAGTCAGCAATCGAGAGACTCTCACAGCTAACTTGAACCAAAAAGGTTTTTTATCGTACTCATCAAGATCAACAGCAACACAGACAGCTAAATCATCCTCTAACATCTTTTTCACACTTTGGACAAACCTCGGCTCGGTAACAAAACCCATAACTTCAAAGTTTAGGGAAAAAGAGCGATTATCTAAGTTAACAGTTCCTACCCCTGCTATATTTTCATCAATGACTATAATTTTCTGGTGCATAAACCCATTTTTGTAACGATACAGCCTGATACCGATTGTTTCCATTTCGGTGTAGTAAGAGAATGAACATAAATAAACAAATAAGTGATCAGGTCGATTTGGTAAGAGAATTCGCACATCTACACCTCGCATTGCTGCCAGTTTTAAGGCTGACAATGTTGCCTCGTCCGGCACAAAGTATGGACTAGCAATCCAGAGGTGAGTTTGAGCTTGATTAATTAGTTCCACGAAAAAAAGCTTACAAGCTGGTAGCGAATCTGCTGGGCCTGTAGGAAGAATGAATGCAGTTTGATTAGTTTCCCGATTAATTTTTACTTGCCAATTAACTTCGATAAGTTTTCGAGTCGCCCAATACCAATCTCGGACAAAGGAGTTTTGTAAACTTTGTACTGTTGGGCCTTCGAGCATCATGTGCGTGTCGCGCCAGGGACTCAAGCGAGGATTTTTTCCTAAATATTCGTCACCAATATTCAGTCCACCTACAAATGCTATTTCTCCATCGACCACCAGAATTTTCCGATGATTGCGAAAATTAAATTGGAACCGATTACCCTGGCCTCTGGTGGTGTTAAATGCACTTACTGCAATTCCATGGTGTTTTAGAGACTCGATATAAGAACGAGATAGTTTCTTTGAACCAATTTCATCGTAGAGAAAGTAGATGCTTATTCCTTCCTTGGCTTTAGCAATCAACGCTTTTTTAAACTCATTACCTGATTGGTCATCGTTAACAGTATAGGATTGCAACAAAATATAATTTGTCGCCGATGCAATCTTTTTCAGCATCGCTTCATAGGTTTGCTGACCATTAATCAGTAATTCGGCAACATTACCTGATGTGAAAGAAACTTCTGTCAAAGCCTCCGCTAATGGTTGCAAATTGGCTAGATTATCTGGTGGCGCAACCTGAAATTTAATAACTTCACTATAAGTCTGATGAACAAGCTTGTAGTGTTGTGCATAGACTGAGCGCAGTGTTTCAGCATATCCATGAAATTTAGTTCTTCCTAAAATCCAATACAACGGAATCGCTAGCCAGGGGAAGGTAATTAGAGAAATGCTCCAGGCAATTGCCCCTTGGGAAGAACGCACATTCATCACTGCATGGGCTGCATGTGCAACTCCCACGACATGAACAGCAACTGTAGCTGTGCTAAAAATAGCTAGAACACCAGTATCTACAAGCATCTTAGTTTTTTTGAGTATTGATATCAGGACTTACGCAAACAATAGCCGAAAAGAGTAATTTTCTGGTATAAGCAATTCATGTAGCTTTAGCTGACCGCAGGGTATTGCCCCAGAGGGCGTGTGGTTTTGCGTAAGTCCTAGATATAAGTAAATTCTGCCAGCAATGGCTTGTGATCGGATGAACAAATTTTGTCTAGCACCTTAGCACTGGCTTTCTTCGCGCTGAGATTTCGATAAAAGATATGATCTAAAGGGGGTGATAACAGGAAGCGTTTAATTTTCTCCTTCTCATGAGGTGCAAAAATTACTGGCGTTAATCCCAATTTAGTTATTACTTGATTGAGGATTACTGCTCTTTTTTGACTCCAAGTATTAAAATCTCCTGAGAATATTAATGGACCACTATGTGTAGATAATGCTAGCTCTAATTCATTTAATTGTATTTTAAATTTATTTAAATCTACAAAATTGATCAGATGACTATTGATTGTGAGGAGAGTTGTGCTTTGTTCAGATAGCAGATACTCAGTAATTAAAGAAATTTTAGGAGTTCTAACAATCGGCTCATAATGTTTAGTAGTTATAACTTTTATGGTGAGTGGACTGATTGTAGCTGCTGTGAAAATCCCCGAATAGCTTTGATGATGAATATCTACAAAGTTAGGAGCAAAATTCCAATTCATTTCCAGCCATTTTGACCATTCATCTGCTTCTAATTTTAGAGAAAACTCTTGGAGAAATATGAGGTTTGGTTGATAAGTTTCAATTATTTCTGAAAAATCTTTCATCCAAGTTTTATTATAGTTTTGTTTGGCGATATTCCAACTGAGAACTTTAATTGATTTACTATTAATTTTTGTTTGAATTGAATTCTTTTTATCAATTGTTAGTTCTTCTAAACGAATAAATCTATAACCCGGAACAAATTTTGTAACGAGAGTGTTTATGTGTTCTTGAATATTAAGCATCATTAATATTAAAATGGATTTCTTCTAGCTTAACGCTATTGAAATTTAGAAACGATTCCTTTACGTCCTTCTCTGCGAGACGCTGCGCGAACGGCAAGGCTACCTCGACTGCTTTGAGGGACGGCTCCTTTTCTCTCTCTATTAGTAGTGATAGGATAGCTATCGCGTATGATCTGTTTGGACAACAGATGTACAGCGTAACACCGTCAGCAATTAAGAAGACAGAGCGTGATCGTCCCATTAACTAGTAGAGCGTTAATCCCAAGTCATAACAGTAGTTTGGGGTTTACCAGCCTTGCAAAACTATCAAGTGGAAACTTGCTTGCAGAAGTGGATCTTCGTCGGGCTGTAGTAAGTTTAAAGCTAAGGCAAGATAAAAAAGTGTCGATGGGTCAGTTTCTGACTCCCGCCTCAGTAGCCCAATTGATGGCTGAGATGTTTAATCGGCTGGATTTGCCGGAAATATCCTTGCTTGATCCTGGAGCCGGAATCGGTTCATTACTAGCCGCTTTTGTAGCAAAAGTATGCCAGCATCGACAACATACGTCAAGTTTGCGCGTTGTAGCTTATGAAATTGACCCTTTTTTAATTGGATATTTGCATCAGACTCTAGAGTTATGTGAGAGGGAATGTGAAAATGTAGGTATTTCCTTCAATTACGAAATTCGTGAGACTGATTTTATCGAAGATGCAGTTAGGCTACTTCAACTTGGTTTATTGAATAGTGCGATGCCTACGGCGGTAAACTACGCAACAGAATTTACCCATGCTATTCTCAACCCGCCTTATTTGAAAATCAATGCTCATTCCCAGGTGCGCGAATTGCTGCGTTCCATCGGTTTGGAAACTAGCAATCTTTATACTGGTTTTATGGCTGCTACAGCGCAACTTCTAAAACCAAGTGGGGAGTTTGTAGCGATTACCCCGCGCAGTTTTTGCAATGGGCCATATTTCCGTGACTTCCGCAAGATGTTTTTAGAGACGATGGCTTTAGAGCAAGTACATCTTTTTGAGTCGCGGCAAGAAGCATTTAGTGACGATGATGTTTTGCAGGAAACTATCATCATCCAAGCTACAAAACAAAAACAAAAGTCTAGCAGCATAATTATCAATACAAGTTTTGGTGCTAATGATGACTTGTTCATGTCGCACTCTGTACCATATACAGAGTTAGTTCACCCCGATGATTTAGAGCAGTTTATTCATATTATTCCTGATAAAATTAGCCAGCAAATCGTTCAGCGAATGGCTCTTTTTACCTGGACTTTGAAAGATTTAGGGCTAACAGTTTCAACCGGACGGGTAGTAGATTTTCGAGCAAAAGATTATCTAAGGACAAATCCAGAAAACAATACTGTTCCTTTAATTTATCCGGTGAATTTATCTAATGGATATGTAGAGTACCCAAAAATAACCAAAAAAGCCCAAGCGATAGTTCATATAAAAGAAACAGCTAATCTTCTGATCCCAAATGAGCATTACGTCATATCCAAAAGATTCTCATCGAAAGAAGAGAAAAGGCGTATTGTTGCAGTGGTTTATGATGCCAGCCAATTTAATTATGCCTATGTCGGCTTTGAAAATCACTTGAATTACTTTCACAAAGATGGGTGTGGACTTAGTATGACCTTGGCTCGTGGGCTTGCTGTTTATCTCAATTCAACTTTAGTTGATGCTTTTTTTCGGTTGTTCAATGGGCATACTCAGGTCAATGCAACAGATTTGCGAAAATTAAACTACCCTAATTTGCAACAGTTATTGTCTTTAGGGACGGGGATTAAAGAGCAGTTTCCTTCTTTGCGGGAAATTGATCAACTTATCGAAAATCAGCTACTGAGTATGTCGAATCTGTCAGAGAATAATCCAATTGCAACTAAATCTCGAATTGATGAAGCGCTGCAAATCTTAAGACAATTAGGCTTTCCACAAGCACAGCTTAATGAACGATCAGCTTTAACTCTGTTGGCGTTGCTTGACTTAAAACCGACAGACTCTTGGCAATTAGTAACTTCCCCTTTGATGGGAATTACGCCGATGATGAACTTTATGGCTCAACATTATGGCAAAACCTATAAACCCAACACACGGGAAACAGTTCGCCGCCAGACAGTGCATCAATTTCTGGATGCAGCTTTGATAGTTGCTAATCCAGATGATTTAAGCCGCCCTATCAACAGTCCTAAAACTGTATATCAAATTGAAACCAGTGCGCTTGAACTATTAAGAACTTACGCCACTGACGAATGGCAAAAGAGCATTTACACTTACCTTGCTTCGATTAAAACTCTGAAAAAGCAATATGCTCAAGAGCGCGAAATGTCCCGTATTCCGATAGTAATTGCAGGGGAAATTAAAACTTTATCACCAGGTGGTCAAAATATTCTGATTGAAAAAATTATTAATGATTTTGTGCCTCGTTTTATTCCTGGTGGAAAGCTCATCTATGTTGGCGATACAGATGAAAAGTTCGCCTACTTCGATGAAGCTACATTGACAGACTTGGGCGTTAACATCGATTCCCACGGCAAAATGCCAGATGTGATCATTCACTTCACAACAAATAACTGGTTAGTGCTGATTGAAGCTGTAACCTCGCATGGCCCAATTAATCCGAAGCGGAAGAAGGAACTTGAAGTCTTATTCACAGGTGTCCAAATACCTCTGGTGATGGTAACAACATTTCTCAGTCGTAAGGCAATGGTGGCATATTTGGCAGAGATTGCTTGGGAAACAGATGTTTGGGTTGCTGAAGATTCAACTCACCTGATTCATTTCAATGGTGAATATCTATTGCAGGCTTACCAAATATAGGAATCATATTTGATTTCTGAAAAAATCTCGGTAGTCTTATTGTAGGTTGGGTGGAGGCTTTGCCAAAGCCAACATCCTGATAATCAGTTGGGTTGCGCTCCGCTCCACCCAACCTACGTCTAATGCACTATTTTAGCCTAGAGGGTCTACTACGTGCATTTCAAAAATCAAATACTAGTCCTATAGAAAAGAAGCAAACTTCTTGAATATACAGGATAACTCAGGTGTCTGTTGTTTGCTATCACTAAAACTCCAGTAATCAAACTGGCTAACAGCCGCGATCGCACATAGCAGCAAGAAAATGCCAAGGTGATAGTTGCACATTTGTTTGGCAAATCTATGACAAATTAATGACGCAAATGTGACGAGATTGATTATGCTACTTAAAAGTAACAATTTATTGACTTATTGTATATAAAATTAATAATATTCTGGATGGTTTTATTTTAATATCGGGAAATACTGATACTGTAAAGGATACAACTGTTATATATGATGTAGCGAGAGTAACTTCCTGCAACTTACTCTAAATAAATGTATTAAAAGATACAGTTTTTTAGAGTAAGTAAGTAAATAATTTAGTCAAATTTATTAGTTTATTCCTGTAGGTAAACGTTTAGATATTTCCCAACATCAGGATTTTTGATATTAAAAAACTCTAGTCAACGTCTTGTCGAAAAAGTTCGTTGATCCTGATGCTGCTGCAATTATTCTAGCGTGATCGACTGTCGGTTTCGAGACAATTACGCTCAAGTGTATTTAACATAAATACCTTCAGATTTTTCCTCAGCAGCTTTTTTGACAATTGAGGTTGGGGTTGTTTAAAAATACATTACCTGGATGGAGGTTTTACTTAGTGGGTAACAAGAGAAGCAGACTAAAAACTATCTTATTTAAGGCTTGTAGTTCTTTAGGAAAAAATAGCTTAAATTGCCTCAACATATTTGGCTATTTGGTAACAAGCTTTATTGTCTTTTTCGTGAAGGCGGGATCTACCCCACTCAAGAAAGGCTTTTTCCTCTTTAAGCATCAGCAATTCCCCACAATCAAGAAAATGCCGATGACTGTTGGGCAAAGTCAGCAAGTTAACAAGTTGGCAAGATTGCGACAGCGTTTACGTGACCCAGAGTGGAGGCGCTACGGTTACTTAGTACTGCTGGGCAAGGCAATGGCTATCATCATGCTGTTCATGGTATTTGCCTTCATCCCCAATTTGATGGAAACACCAGCTCTGGCAGCTGATCCAGTACTCAGAGGCAATGACATTGTTAACCCGATTAATACACTCTGGACACTGCTAGCAGCCTTCCTAGTATTCGCAATGCAGGTAGGTTTTACGATGCTGGAAGCAGGTTTCTGTCGCTCTCGTGAAACCGTGAACGTCTTGATGGAGTGCATCGTTGACACCTGTCTTTGTGGGTTACTGTTCTATGCCTGGGGCTTTGCCTTCATGTTCAGTCATGGTAATGGCTTGATTGGACTGAATTGGTTTTTCTTGGAAGGGTCTCCTGCCACCTATGAAAGTACAGGCGTAGCATTTCTGGCGTTCTGGCTGTTTCAGTTCGCCTTTGCAGACACCTGCTCGACGATTACCTCGGGGGCGATGATTGGGCGAACAGGGTTTATTGGCGATCTTCTCTACAGCTTTGGCGTTTCTGGATTCATCTACCCAATTATCGGACACTGGGCTTGGGGTCCAGACGGTTTTCTGGCAACGATGGGCAGCAAAGACGGTTTCCTGCCTTTCTTAGGAATTGGCTTCCATGACTTTGCAGGCTCTACAGTTGTTCACACCATTGGGGGATTCATTGCCCTGGCGGGTGCGATCGCTCTCGGTCCACGTTTGGGTCGAAGCTTCAAGCGCGACGGTGGTGGACCGATGTTACCCCATGACCTTGTAATTGCGGCTTCCGGCGGTCTGATTCTGTGGTTCGGCTGGTACGGTTTCAACCCCGGCTCGACACTCTCGGCGATGGACTTTGTGGGGACTGGACGGGTTGCCGCTAATACTACCTTGGCAGCATGTGCAGGCGGTCTGTCAGCACTGTTTTTCGCTTATCCGAAAACAAAAAAGTGGGATTTGAGTTTCACAGTCAATGGGTTCTTGGCGGGCTTGGTTGCGATCACTTGCCCCTGCTATTGGGTGAATCCGACAGGTTCTATCATCATTGGAGCGATCGCTGGCGTAGTTGTAATTCTAGGAATAGACCTCTTGGAATGGCTCAGGATTGACGATCCCATCGGTGCAGTTCCTGTACATGGTTTTTGCGGCATCTGGGGAACGTGGTCGTTGGGCTTGTTTGCCACTGGTGAATTCGGCGCGACTGGCCCGATCGCACCTGATGTCTCTGCACCGTTAAGAGGTCTATTTTATGGTGGGGGGATACAGGTTTTGAGCGCACAAGTCATCGGCAACCTAATTATTACTGTGTCTACATTTGCTGTGGGAATGGGGTTGATGTATTTAGTAAATTTGACCGGGACTCTGCGTGTGTCGAAAGAAGGCGAATTGTCAGGTTTGGATTTACACGAGCATGGCATACCAGCCTACCCTGAATATGTCATTAGTTCAGCAGCTAACCCTGGCAGTTCTCCATTAGAAGAAGTGAATAAGCCAAGCATACTCTAAATAGAGATTATGCCAAAAATCCATCAGTTTTTATCCCCATCACTCGGTGGGGCTTTTTTATGGAATATGTGTAATCGGTGCGTCAAAATATTGAGTTGATATTAGACGGCATAAAAGTGGTTGGGTGTGATTTTAGGCACTTATTGATCCCCCCTAATACTGTTTGACTTTAATTATGATACAAATACCTTGGTAGGGGCACGGCAATGCCCATGCGTGTCAACTTAAGAAAAAAGTTGCTTTGAGAAGACGTTTTGCCCTCATCCCCTAACCCCTTCTGCCAAGTTGGGATTCGGGGAACTAGAGAATTTGCTCCCCTCTCCCAATTTTGGGAGAGGGGCTGTTCTTGTGAGGGTCAAACCTCGAAAGCATGTCTTGCCTAACTTCTAGGTTATAGCAGTGGACAGACAGCTTAGGACATTCGCAAACCCTAAGAGAGAGAGCGGCTGTCACAGCTATCCATAGCAGACTTGTCCTAACCATTATGGCAGCCGCTATAACAGACACGAAACGCGATCGTCGAAATGGCGAGAAGTTTAAGGCAGAAAAGTTTCTCCTTTTCCCATTCAAGTCAAGCGATCGCCAAAATGAATAACCTATTATTGGCGCAACGCTGGGGAGTTTAATTGAAATTGGCTTGCTCAAACTCCCCCCATCTTCAAAACTTGCGATCGCACTTGTTGCGCGGACTGCACTGCTCTGATTTTTTCCGATAATGGGAAAATACCGACCCGCGATATCTATGACGGGCTGCTCTGTTACGCACCTTAGTTCGACCGGCACCACTTGACCAAGTTCATCCTTGATAGTCTCTTAATTGCGAAAGTGGCTGGTAATCGATATCAATTGTAGGATTAGCTCATCTGCATCAATGACTTGATAGCCAACTGTAAAACGGGTTCAGCCTGGATACCTGCAAGTGCGATCGCACTTGCATCTGTTTCAGTACAAAGTTAACGGCTTATGTGAGTTGGAGTCTGGAAAGGCGTAAATACGTTAACACAGCTAAACATCTTGGCTAAACCATAGCCTGAAACCCAAGCTATAGCTTGGGCGTTTTTAATTCACATATAGCGGTTCTCGGCCCTTGTGAGGTACAAGAACCCCACCCCCAACCCCCTCCCCGCTCTTCGAGAGGGGGCTATGATGTATCTTATATGATTAGGGAACGCTATACAGGCGGATATATAATTATTGTAGAACTATAGGAAAAATCCTTACAACAACATTATCAGGAGAGTTATTATAGATCCTGCTATTGTACTCTCTGCTATTGTACTCTGTGTGTTGATTAAAGCCGAATTGGTAAATGCCGCCACCATCGCGGTAAGCTTTATTGGACGTGATAGTACTGTTGTCCACCACTAGGTAGGAAGAACTCTGGAAACTAATGCCGCCACCATCGTCGCCAGCCTGATTGGCACTAATGGTGCTATAACTCATGGTAGCGATTAATAATTTAGAAGATAAATAACTACCGAAACTACCGATGTAAATGCCGCCGCCGTCGTAGTCTGCTCTGTTGTCAGTGACGGCGCTGTAGTTCACGTTCAGGCTGCCAATGTTGTAAATGCCGCCGCCGTCGTAGTCTGCTCTGTTGTCAGTGACGGCGCTGTAGTTTACGTTCAGGCTGCCATTGTTGTAAATGCCGCCGCCATCGTCTGCTCTGTTGTCAGTGATGGTGCTGTGGTTCACTGTGAGACTGCCAATGTTGAAAATGCCGCCACCGCCAGCCTGGTGGAGGGAATTAGTGGTCTCGACGGCAGTGTTGTCAGTAATGCTGCTGTGGTTCACCGTGAGACTGCCAGTGTTGTAAATGCCGCCGCCGCTGCCGCTGTCGGCTATACTGACAAGACCGCCGGCGACGGCGACGCCGTGTAATGCAGTGTTGTCAGTAATGCTGCTGTGGTTTACCGTGAGACTGCCAGTGTTGTAAATGCCGCCACCCTGTCCGCCAACTCCAACTAGAAGTCCATAGAAATTGCGTGGTATGTTATTGCTTACAGTGTTACCAGTGATGATGCTATTATTCAAGGTCAGGATGCCTTCGTTGGAGATAGCACCGCCTCCATTTGCACCATCGTATGTATTGGTAATAGTCAGCCGATTGATTGCAGATGTTGCACCTTTGCCAATATCAAAAACACGGTCAGGACTATCATCCTTAATTGTTAGTAAGCTTGCATTTGTGCCTTGAATGGTCAAGTCATCTGTGATACTGAGACTACTACCATTCAGATTGATCGTATGAGCCAGCCCATCAGAAAACAGTCCACCAAAATTGATGATATTTGTTCCGCCAGCGAGATCGGCATTTAGAATTTGCTGCCGTAGTGAACCTAGACCACTGTTATTGGTATTAGTGACGGTAAATATAGACATTGATATGACTCCAATTTTTTCTCGTTGTATAAAAATTGATATCAAGAATCATGCTGATAATACTACGAATCTGCAAGCATTTTTTCTACTGCTACCATCTGTGAAACGTCAAAGTCAATTTCAGTAAATTGACTTTGACAGATATGTTGAGAACACGATCGCGCAAGATTGGAGCCAATTTTTGTGGCAGGAAAATTTATTGATTACAAGCCTAAGCAATAGGCTTCTTGCCGTAGCTCTGAAACAGAAGATTTAGAGCTTCTGCGAGTAATGCCTGACTACTTTTATCTTGGTCAAGGGCAATCTGCTTAAATTGCTTACAAACTACCGGGTCAAAATGTCCAACGATCGCCCGTTTTCCGCGACGGCTTGGTGGCACTTTGGAATCAGTTTTATCATCAGCCAAACTTTCCAGAGGCTCTACTTTTTTAGGGACTTCTGCCTTGCGATGGCTACGCCCGCCGAAGGCATCGCTTTTATTAGCATTGGTCAAAGCTTGACTTAGGCTAGGTTTTTTAGGCATTGTACTTATGCTTACTTGCTTACAATCTATCATGTATACATCACTTAACCTGCTTTAAGACCCACCGATAAAGGTTCTTTACCTCGGCTGCTGCCTTGCCATTCGGCTCATATTCTTGAACGCCCAGACCAGCAGTTGCAAGCAAATTTAATGGGACAGACTATTAGCTGCCGATTGCAGAGTTTAAACTCTCGTAAACCTTGTTTTAACCTTGAACTCTCAAACTATAAAGCATAGATTTGCGAGTTTTTAAATATGCTTCGACTCAAAGGTTATGTATTATTTCTGTGCTTTTGTCTAGCATTATCAGTTTCAGTGATTTTAGGGAGTATGAATTTTGTTCAGGCTATTGACAGCCGCAACCCAAACTTTCCCAAGCTAAATACTCTATACGGACAACCTCCGATAGTAATCGGTCATCGTGGTGGTGGAACTGGTTATCGTCCAGAACATACGGTGGGAGATTTTGGACGTGATCTGATTGGTTCTCACAACTTAGGAATTGAATTTGGTGCAGACTACATTGAACCGGATTTGGTAGTAACCAAAGATGGAGTCCTGATTGTTCGCCACGAACCTCTATTGGCAACAGTGAAAACAGATAACAATGGCAAGATTGTTTACGATGATCATGGGAAACCTACTATCCAAGAAGCCACAACAAACGTTGCCGATGTTTCGGAATTTGCTAAACGTCTAACAACCAAAGTTCTTGACGGAAATCGTGTTACAGGTTGGTTTTCAGAAGACTTTACTTTAGCTGAGATTAAGAAACTGCGGGCAATCGAACGCATCCCCAAGATTCGTCCTCAGAATACTCAGTATAATGGTGTGTTTCAAATCCCTACTTTTGATGAAGTTATCAACCTTGCCAAACGCAGCGAAGCAAAAACTGGTCGGAAAATTGGTATCTATCCCGAAACCAAGCACCCAACATATTTTGCTGAAGCTGGTAAATATTTAGATGGCACTCCTATCCATGTCAATACCTCACAACTTCTGATTGATCGCTTGGTTGCCAACGGCTTCACTAATCGCGATCGCATTTTTATTCAATCTTTTGAAGTCTCTAATCTGAAAGAATTAAAAAATAAGATCATGCCTGCTGCTGGAGTCGATATTCCTCTGATTCAGTTAATTAATAGCAGTGGCGCTCCTTATGACTTTATTTACCACAAGCTTCCTCAAACCTACGCTGATCTGATCACTCCTAAAGGATTGACTCAAGTTAAAACTTACGCAACAGGAATTGGCCCTGACAAACGGCTAATTGTCCCTGCGTCTGCACGATTGAATCAGCAAGGTCAACCGATTGATATTAATGGAGATGGGCAGATTAGCGATGTTGATAAGTTCCTCAAACAGCCAACTTCCTTAGTTACTGATGCTCATAATGCTGGCTTGCTAGTGCATCCTTACACCTTCCGCAGCGATTCATATTTTCTCTCCCCTGACTACCACGGGCAACCGCTTCGTGAGTTTGAACAGTTCATTAAGTTAGGAATAGATGGCTATTTTACTGACTTTGCTAATTTCGGATACGTTGCCAAGCAACAAGCGATACATCGTCCCGTGAACCTCAAAGAATTAGAGTATGGGAGCTTCCAAAAATGAACTAACCCACAGTAACGTTTAGTTTACACCTCAACTA
>NZ_JBTYKD010000203.1:0-9681 GCF_054880495.1 Nostoc sp. | reverse complement strand
TCATTGAACTTTTCACAGCGATATTCCTTCTCTGGGGTAAATATTTGGTTGCAGTGATACTCCATTCGCCTTACATACTGTTCAATAGCTGACTTCCGTTTGAGATATTGCTGATAGCTTGATTGCTCTAGCATTGGCAGATACAAGCAGTTGTACAAGGGTAAAATCACAGCAACGAGCGCACCCAAACTAACAGCAATTATTGAGAAGTAGCTCATCCTCAGCCAGCGAATCACCAAGCACTCAAGCAGCGTCAAGTTATCACTATTGAGCCGCGTTGAGCCTTGCGAGGATTGAGAATTGGGTGCTTTTAATGTTTTGGCGGATAACTCCCATATCCGCTTTCATGTCTCCTGAGAAGTTGTTAACCTTTTGGTTCAATCTAGAAGCTCTGTTGCTTACGTGTTCTCGCAAGTCTTGGGCGTTAGTTTCAAATGATTGCTCAATGACATCAAATTTCTGGTCAACGTAGTTCTTGATTGCAGCCGTTACAGTACTGATGAATTGGCTGTAATCGGTAAAAGTGTCGTCAACGTTTTCAGCAATGCTCAATGTTTCTTGTTCAGTTAACTCAAACCCCAGCGCCGATGATTGGGCTGTTACAATCTGACGCTTGTCATCGCTGGTTACAGTGATGCTGTTAATCTCTGGGGCAGCGATTGTAAGCTGACTGTTATCAAGTTCAGGGTCAGGTTGTGCATCTTCTGACCCTACTAGAAACGTTTCTTCAACGGGTTCATCAACGAAAGATAATTGGCTTGTCGATTTGACTTTGAGATAATCAACGGCTTGACTCAATTGCTCTTTGGTGGGATTGTCAAGGTCATCGCACTCGACAGCAAGAGCAGCTGTTGTGTAATCATCTTTAGTGAATCCTTGATAACCCTGTTTGTACAAACGAGCGCGAACGTTATTAGTAAACTTGTCAGACATGATGATTGCTCCTTATTTGACTAGTGCTAAAACTTCGATGGTTGCGGATTTCATGGGCTGCGTTCGTCTGTTGATTGCCCATTTAGCAGCAACAAACGCAACAAGCGCTAAATCCTTGCTGTGATGCCCCTCCTTGGCACTCAAAGAAAGGCCAGCGCGTTCAAACCAGTAATAACGAGTACTGCGCGGTACGTCTATAAGATTGATTTTGAGATAGTCTGCAAGAATTTCTAAAAACTGTCTGCCGTCGTAGTGAGCATCTAACTCATAGAAATGTCTAAATGCTTGCCAGCGTTCCGTAAACCCCTCACCACGACCCGTAAAACTGCCGTAGCGCCGTTTTAGTCCAGCGAATCCTGAGACTATCTTGTGAGCATCAACTGCCTGTACTTCAAAACTGAAGTGTTGCTTTAAGGTTGCTACCACTCGATACCAAGTAATATCAGCAATCTGTTTGTTTAACTCGCGCTCGTAAATCTGTTTCAACTGGCGATACTTAGCTATATATTCTTTCGTCGCCACATTTTCTCCTGGTTAATGCTTAAGTGTGTATAAAATTAACTGCCATTCCAGACAAGTCCAAGGTATTTGATGTATGTAATTAGCTGAATCCAGTTATTTGATATGAGCAGTTAGCTGACGACTATCAATAACCTTGGAAAATAAATCTGACAAATCACGAAGAACTTACTTTTCCGAGGCTATAACCACGTAATAACAAGCTTTGTCAGTTTTCAAGACATACTGACACTTTCTCGTTTACCCCCGCAGTTACGCCCCCTTAAGCCTAGTTTTTGCGATGGCTACGCCCGCCGCAGGCATCGCGTCACTCAACGGGAGCATTCAACGCGGTCGCCAATCAAACACGTTAGAACAAGCTTTGCTGTATCCCCTGTCCCATTACTTCAGATTGACGGTTGGCCACCATACCAGGGACTTCATAAATTCCATGTCTGACCTTGTTCTGATTTAACTTGAGAGTAGCTGTCTTTCTCTGTCCGTCTAGTGGCTCGAATGTCCACTGGGGATGGTCAATTCTTGCCCAAGGGCATTTACCCGTAAAGCGATACAGCGTACCCTTTATTTGATACACCTTGCGCTGTGACAGGGTAGAAGGTTCGTAGACAGGAATTAATTCATGCATCTCTCTTGTCTCCAGCAACACACGCGCCCGTCAAACTTGCACCCAAGAAGACCGCGATAGATGCGATCGCACTTCCTTCAAAAATCTTGGCGTTGTAAATCCATGTGGGTTGATATTCCTCGCCTCTGCTTTCTTCAATCCGGTCAAAGCCGTGACAAAAGATAGCACCAACTACCATAAAACCTGTTGTTAGTAAGCTCAGAATTGCTATTTCTGACGCTGCACCTTGAATGAATGAGTTAATCTTTTTACGCCAAGTCTTCACGCGGCGAATGTGCATCACTGGCTTCTGTTCTAGATATGAATGCCACTCAGAATCAGTAAAATTCGTGGGCTTGTAATCATAGGGAACGTGAAAATCAAGTAGTTCGCCTACTGCTTGGATTGCATCGCCTAACATCACATCTGGGGAGTATTCCAGTTGGCTGAATTCTTCAGAATCTCGAATTTCTCTGAGCCAGCGATCTACTGCTTCTAACCTTCGTAATTGATTTTGATTAAGCATTGTTCTCTCAAGACGTATTTCGTTGATTGCTTCTATCGGTGGTGGGTAGCTTACAATCTGCTAATTGGTTCATCAAAAGTGAAATCTTCTGCTGGTAAAGATATTTGCGTAACTACTGTGGGCACTGATTTTGCCAAAGAATCGCGTTCATCTATATCAAAGGCTGGTAAAACTTCCCAAGTAGCTTCTAAATGCCTGCCGTACCTGGAAAACATCACATTAATTAGCTCTGTTAAACTTGCTAATTTGGTAGTTTTCAAAAGATGTTCGCCCTTTTCCAGGGCCGCACCCCTAATCACAACTCGCGCTTGAGCCATATTTTTGAGTCCTTAAGTAAGACATTTGCAGACATAACTGTGAGCATGGTTGCAATCAGATGCCCATGCCAAAAAACAAGATTGGACGCAATTGGATTTTTTTTGGTCTTCTAAAAAATTTGCAGACTTTCTGCGTCTTATAAGTTACTATATCACTATATCGCAATGTCGCAACATAGATACAAAAAAAATCTAAAGGAGGCATGGAATAATGGAGCAGGAGTTGCTACATCAGCACATTGCTACTGTGACAGATAAGAAAAAAGATCCTAACTACGGCTTGGTAAGAGGGTTGGTACCACAAGACCTACTCAAAAAATTCAAAATTTATTGTGTAGAAAATGGTGTGGATAACAGTCAGGGGCTGGAGAACCTATTGCGCGAGTATTTCGAGTGGAAAGACCAGGAAGGCAAGGAGGATAAATGAACTCTGACATCAACCCGCTTTTAGTGCCATCCCTGCGATTACTAAAGCGATCGCCTCAGCCCAACTGTCCCCCTATTTCCTTTAGAAGGGAAATAGGGGACTGCAAAATAATGACTCTTAGGCATTCAGTCAACGCTGAACAACCTTGTATTTACAAAACCTATCAAACCAAGCTTTCAACCGGAGGCAGCAAATCTGGCTCAAACAACGGCTTGAAATAGCTGACACACATAATTGGCACAGAAAACTTTCCCTTGCTGGCGTTAAATGGCGGCTGACTGATGCACCAATCGATGAAATTCGCCTGCTGTTGCCTGTACAGTCCTAGCAGATAAATTCGATTCAATTAGAGTTATCTTATGGCAGCAAATGATTTAAATTCGCAACTTCCATTAATCGTAAATCTCAACTTGATTAATCAAGAAGGTCAGGAAAACATTGACCTCAGTAAATTAATCATAGAAATTGATTCAACTCTATTTCCTAACCAGGAACAATTTCTAAAAGCTTTACGCAGTCATTTGTTACAGTCTTTTAAAGAAATTCCTGTAACAACTTCCCTCAATCTGAGACAAATAGAAAACAATTCTTTTGAAAATGCCGAAGATGAATTATATCCTCCGGTTCCAAAATCTCAAACGGAGAAATGTCAAAATAGTATTCAGGAAAACGAAAGTTATTTTGAAACTCCAGCTAGTTCCATCCCAAATACTTCAATCACAGTTAGACAATCAAAATTATTTAAGTCCCAAGACTTTGAAGCTATTCCAACAGCAGCACTTATGTTTTCCAGTATTGACTCTCAAATTAAAAAAGAATTATGGAAACAGAATGAAGATGGCATAGCCTACTTACAACATAGAGCTAAGGGCGATTCTCAAAACTTCATTGAGCATTATATTGCCAACCCCGGTGATATTTCCATGCTCCCTTGGGATGAAGCACTACAAATCATTGATAAATTTGGGTTTAACAGCGCCAAACTGCACTTAATCTTTGCTGCCTATGCAATGAAACAGGAAAGACCGTGGGAAAGCTTATTTATTCTCAATGCCAGTGACTTGATAAAAGATATGGGTTGGGATCAGCGAACAGATTTACCTAAACATAAAAAACTCTCAGAAATAGCCAAAACTGCGTTTGCATTAGATTGTTTGTTAGTTAAAGCAGTATGGATAGAAGGTAGGAACAAAAAAGGTGGAATAAATGCTAGTACCCCTGTAGGTCGAATGTGGAACATTACAGTTGTGCCCTATGGTCAGATAAATTTACAAGGGAAAATAGAAGAGCCTAATGAAGTTCAGTTAATTATTCAACCCGGCGCTTGGACTCAACATTTTTTGAACAGAGCAGGAGCAAAATCAAGGGACGCTTTATATCAGTTTGGCTACTTAGCCCAACAAGTTTTGAAAATTGATCCCTACCATGATGAACTCGCGCTAAGGCTGGCTATATATCTAACATTAGATAGTCGAATTCGCCTTGATGGAAATTACAAAGTACAGGAGCTATTAGAAATTGCATTTGTCAAACCGATTATAGATAAAGCTCGATTAGATCGCCGCCGAGCCTATGACTTAAAACAACACTGGGATAGTGCCATAAAGCTACTACTAAAACTGGGCTGGCAGATTGCATTTGACCCCGAAACTTACCCCGAAGAGCTAAGACCAGACTCCAAGCATAAGAAACCTAAAGGCTACCTTGATAAGCTGTTGGATGCAAAACTCACCATCAAACCCCCAACCCCTATCCCGGAACTTATAGCATCCAAGGCCAAACTCACGGTTGAACGATCGCAATTGAAAGTTAAACCCAAAGTAGAACAGTTACAGCCAAAAGCCAAGCCCACACAGGAACAACACATCAGCTTGATTAGCAGTCAAGTTAAAGAAGCACGTATTGCTAAAGGCTGGTCACAAGCGAAACTGGCTGGTTTTCTCGGCGTATCTCAAAACCTTATTTCCCTGATTGAACGGGGTGAGCGCACCTTCAATCCACAACTGGCCACCCAGATCCAAACGCTTCTAGATATCCAAGACTAAGTATTATTACTCTAGATTTCCCAACTACGAGTTGATGATCGGCTGTGGTTGGCTGGTTTTCTGTTGCAGTCTTGTTTTAAAAAAAATAATTCAAAAAATTGGCTTTAAAGCTTTGCCCTGTAAGGCTTTGGTTCTTAAAACAAAGGCTCTAGAATCCCCGGACAAAAACTCTAGAATCCCCGGACAAAAACTCTAGAATCCCCGGACAATCCATTTTTTAAATCCTTGCTGCATAAGGGTTGTAGCCTCTTAAAACAGCCCTGATTAATTAGATTAATTAGATCAGTTTTGCCTAGTGGTTTTGGCCAATCTGGCATTATTTCCTGGTGTCCAAAAATGTCAAAAACTTTTTTGGCTACTGAAAACCTTAAGCTGCCCTCAAACCAAAATCCCACAATAAGCACCCTGGCGTGTACCAACAGAGGGGGTAATGGCTGATAAGCGGCGGTTTCCTAGAAGGAGTGACTAATAAATGACAAACCCCGTAGTTGAGAGCAGAAGAACGGCGCTATCAGGGAAAAAATCTATTTACGATAGCGCGTTTTTACCCCCAGTCATACCTAGTAATAAAATCAAGTTTGCGTTTAATGCCACAGGCAGAAATAAAGACTGGGACTTTAAGAAACTTGCCGCCAACTTTCAAGATACAGAAGGCACAATAGAGGATGTCCAGCAACACATTAAAGCAGGTCACGCTATCTGTGCTGGCTTGTTGGGTGGGAAATGGCGCAGTAAGGCTAATGTCATCGGTTCTCAATGGTTGCTCCTCGACATTGATAATTCCAATATCGCCCGTGATGCTTATGACAAGCCAATTAAAGACGAAAACGGGAATTACATCAAAATTTACGATCGCCAATTAACCATAGAAGAAGCCCTAGCCCATCCCTTCATTAAAAAACACTGCGCCTTAATGTACACCACTGCCAGTCACAAACAAGACTGGCATAAATTCCGGTTGGTTTTCCTTCTCCCCGAATATGTCCAAGGCGCTGATACTGTAGAAGCTTGTACGCGCTTCCTCATGCAGCAGTTGCCCCATGACCCAGCTTGTAAGGATGCAAGTCGTGTTTTCTACGGCAGCACAGAGGCAGAATTCCCCCTGGTCAACCCTGAAGCCACTTTACCAGCAGAATGGATAAGTGAAGCGATCGCGATCGCGCAACAAGAGCGTGTTGAGTATCAGCTAAGAATTCAGGAAATTGAGTCACGGCGTAAAGAGTGGCGTGAGATTTCCCTCACTGAAGGCTGGGATATTGACCAGCTAATCCAGAACGCGCTTTCATTCATCCCACCACGCACCCCAGGAAGCGGCAACTATGACGAATGCCGTCAAGTGCTAATGGCGCTGGTTAACCATTATGGGGCAACGGATGCGGAAATTATAGCCGAACAGTGGTCGCCCAGTATCAAGGGTTCAACTTGGAACATCCACGCCAAGATTCGCAGTTTTCGGCGTGGGGGAATTACGATCGGAACACTGTTTCACATTGCCAAACAGTACGGTTTTCGGTTCCCGCAACGGCAGTACCAAGCATACCAGCCCAAAGGACTAATTAGCCGTGAACAGTGGGAGCTTGGGCAAGTCAGAGAGGACTTGAGCAGCTTCCAAAATTTATTAAGGCAAGCGTTCAGCTACGCTGGGGCGCAGCCCATCGCGCCATTTGCTTCTATATTTAAAGGATTTAAAGCGCCTCCATCACCTAAGCCGGAACCCGAAATTAATACGAATACACCCAATGTAATTATTTACGAAAGGGGCAATATCCCGTTCCGAAGCAAAATTACAGGCGATATCTCTATTTCCTGCCAGCCGGATGAACACATTGCCGCATGGGTGGAAGCTGTTTCTAAGGGCTGGACACAAATCTTAGATAATTCTCACCCAGGACTAGGTAAGTCTTACAACGCGGGACAACTGACGGCGGGGCTATTTGGCGTTGATAAACTAATTTACCAGGATGCCAACCACAGAAACCCATCTACACTGCCCATTGAGACGAATTTTGTTGACCTGCCAGTGCGACACAACGGCTTTAAACTTGACCCCACCCGCAAAACTCCTCTAGGTGAGGACTTTAAACTGTGGACTAAAGCGGGTGAGACTGCCGACACTGATGGCAATTGTCACAGAACTTATTTATTTAACGCATTTCGTAACAAGAATTTTAGCAGCCTTGATTTTGAAGAGAGCGGCATCAGCCCCATCTGTGGGGGTTGTTCCCTTAAAAATCAGTGCCGTTTTGCCAGTGGTGACGGTTTTGGCTTCCGCTTTCAAAAGCGCAGTGCAATTCAAAATTATTCCGAACTCAGAGCGCACCCCGACTCTACGCCTGTCACCTTAACTAACGCTGCTGACCAAACTTTCACCGTTGGACGGTTATGGGAAGAAGCTGGTACACTCATCAAGACCGTGCGGAGCGTTGATGTGAACCGCGACGATTTTGAAACCACTATAGGCAAGCTGCTACTGTTAGAACCAAATCTTCTATCACAGCTGCAACCTGCCCTCTTAGTTTTACACCAACTGTTTAGTCAACAACTTAAGCCGAATGACCGCTACGGCTTTGATGATGCCAGCATCCGTGCGCTGCTGCCCCCTTTCCCCACAGGCTTAGATATCGAAGCCATTCGGCAAACTGTAGAACCTGATTTAACTTTCTTAGAAGACTTGGACTCAATTGATATTACCGAAGATAAACAACTCAAAAAAAGTGCTGCGGCTCGTTATGCTGCCAAAAAGGTAGTTAAAGACAGCGCACGAACAGCCGGGAGGGAGTTTCTTGACTTGCCTAATTACTGGTTGCCTGACTTCCTGGAAGCTTGGAAAGGTGATGGTAGTTTCCAATCTCAATGGGGTGTACTCAGCATTTACCGCCGAAATCCCAAACATACTGAATTGGCTAAATCAGCCCAATTTAATATTTATCTTGATGCCACTTTCAAATCTCACAAGTTGAAATTGAAACTAGGCATCGATGATCCTGTGTTAGTCATTGAGCAACAACGCCCAGACTACGACAATTTAAAAGTGGTCAACGTCACTGGGTTAGGTAAGCTGCCCAAAAATCGCTCTCTTCCACTTAGCAACCGTGTTAATGCCCTCAAAGAAACCTTGAAAAAACTCTGCCCCACCCTTGGGATTATCGATTGGAAACAGATTGCAACCCAAGCCCTTAGCCGCACAGAATACGGTCACTTTGTCGATGGGCGTGGTGTTAATCGGTTTAGTGAGTGTGATGCGATCGCAAGTTTTGGCATTCCCTACCAAAACATCGGTGTTTTAGCAGCACAATATCAGGTGATGACTGGTGAACCAGTCAACCTGGAAGATAAAAACAGCACTTTCCAAAAGTATCTCACTGAACTAATCAATGCAGAAATTATACAAGAGATTGGGCGATTACGTTCACATCGTCGCCCCAACCAAGAGCTTACCTTTTACTTCTGCGCTGACTATGACATAAAATTCCTCGATCGTGAATTACCAGGAGTGAAATTAGAAAGCGTTGATGCTTTCCAACTCTGTCCAGAAGCGGGTAACGCCAGTGAGCAGACAGGACACGCTATAGTCAATGCCCTAACCCAGCTTTGGGAATCAAAACAGAAAATTACCCAACCCGCGATCGCTAACATTGCCGAAATCTCCCAAGCCTGGGTGAGCCGATTTACCCAACGCTGGGGGGGCTGGCAGCAATTTAAAAAATTATTACTCCTGCTATTAGATAGTCTTAATAGCGGTAGTAATAAAAATTTGGCTGACTTAGACGACGATGAAAAGTGGTTAGCCCGTAAATACTTCCCCCTGTTGATCACTGAATCAGAATCATCACTCCCAACTGTGCTCTCAGGGGTGGCGGAAGTTGCCCAAGTTATTGGTAGTACGGCGATGCGGCGAGTTTTACACTTCTGTAGCCCTCAAGTTAGGGCTTCACTGCTGATGATTGTACTGAGTTGTCTGCCCACCGAAGTTTACTCAATTTCAGTTTCTCCAGACCCTGGATGACTTGAAGAGGCTGGGCGTAGTTTTTTAAATATTACTCCTGCTATTAGATAATCTTTATAGCGGTAGTAATAAAAATTTCACTGACTGGCACGACGAAGAAAAAATGATGAGGAATTGTAAATGCTTGTACAGCAATCAATACACCCATTACATCCCCCTGTCAATGCTCCCCTATTTACCCCTAGTAGTGACACCTTTCTCATAGTGCAAAGTGTTGTAAATATTTATTGATTCTATACCCATATATACCCAAAAATGGTAATATGGTTATATGAAATTATCAGATTATGCAAAGAAAGCCGGA
>NZ_JBTYKD010000202.1:0-14877 GCF_054880495.1 Nostoc sp. | reverse complement strand
GAGATAAAACCTCTACTCTTGTTGGTGAAAACCTGCATGAGCAAGTTATGTCTTAGATTCAAGAATCCCCTCGGCTTCAGCCAGGGGAGTGTCAATAAGCCACTAACTGAATCACACCCCATTGTCCATTGGTCAACCAAGAATGGTCAGATTTTGCTACTTTCTCAACAACCTCAGATTTTAAACCTACTGCTACTTCTGACTTCAGTGTGCGTAATGCTACTATTGGTACAGGCAAGTAGCAGACTATATCTGCAAAACTGGTAGTAATATTCCAATGGCGATCGCCTAATAATCGACGATAATTCGCATCTCCTTTGACTATAATTAAACTGGCATTAGTTAACTCATTTTTGAGAGAGTTGGGTATTTCCCAAAATGGTAAAGGTGATGTCCAAAAGTAATCTTCAGACAACACTAAACGCCCTAATGTAATATGCTCCTCCAACCTTTGAGCAAAAGATGTCACTTGTTGATGATTAGTAGCGGCTAAAAAACTTGTTGTGTCATGTACATCCTTAATCATGGCATCAGAAACGAAAGTAGGGTGAGGTTTCAGGTGCAGATAAACTTGATTAACTAAGCTGCTACTTAATAAAAAATCTACTAAGCATAAGTCACAGACAAGTTCAAAACCAGCATTGTCTAAAACAAAATCAATGCGACCTCCTTGAGAAAGAGTTAATAATTCACTAATTTGGGAGGCATCATTTACTAAAATGTGAGTTAGTTGATTTTGAATATCAAAACGGCTCCGGTCATCCTCGAATGCTGACCACAAACTCAAGTCCACTCGATTTCCCCACAAAGCGAAATATAATAGTGCAATTAAAGGTGTTTGGTTTTGTGGAAGATAAATTTCCGAATATTCCAACCATTTATTCACCTGAGTACATAGAAGAATAGTTGAGTCAACAGATGCTTCTAAACCCTGAGATTTTTGCAATTGGAATGGATCAACAGCTTGCCATATACCAGGGCGAAAGTAATGAGTAATTTCTAGAATTAACCGATAAAAATAAGTTTCTGCAAAGAACCAGGGAACGTCTATCCAACGCTGGCCTTTGTAAGATTCTAGATATGTATGCCAAGCTGGAAAATCTACACCAGTATCATTCACTAGAGGTGGTAAAGCTCCTGTCGGCAGTTCTGTAGCAAGCCTTTCTATTCTTGTATTAATTTCTGGTGAAAAATTATTTTCAACTATAACTCTACGGGCAATTGCAGGCATTCTTTGAGTGACTGTGAACTCACTAAAAGAACCGACTTCTGAACCTAAAAGTGACGGTGGTAGTGGTAACTTCGGAGCTTTATATGAATTGACCACAAATTTTTCTTGCCCTCGTAATTTATGGATAAATCATAATTCATCGCTCTTGGCTTTTCAGCATTCGCTGATATTGCTTCTCCCAAAAATCCTCTGTGGACTTATCTTCACAATTGCAACTGAAACCTCTTGCTATTCGCCCATAACACAGCGTTTCTCCTCCTGGAGTCACGACCTACCAAGAAGAAGACACCCGGCGCTTGTTTCAAAGTGGTCAAGTAGCATTTTTACGCAGCTGGCCTTATGCGTGGCCTTTAGCCCAGGCAGAAAATTCGCCAATCCGGGGCAAAATTGCGATTAAACCGATGGTTCATGCTTCTGGTAAGACGGGAGCAGCTTGTCTAGGGGGCTGGGGTTTAGGGATTGCTAAATCTTCTCAGCATCCTGAAGAAGCTTTGAAAGCAATTCAATATTTTACCAGTCGGGAAGCACAGCGCCGATTCATTATAAAGGGAGCAATCCGATTTTGTGGAATGACCCCACGAGATCAGCGATCGCACTTCCCCAATACCCCAGTTAGCTTATAGGTGGGATTAATTTTGCGATTCTAGGCGGCTGTAGAGTGCTGGCTGGATTTTCCCGAAATTTGCTGTCGGGGATTAGGGGAGGGGTAGGAAGTGCGTAGCTTGCCGCCTTCGGCATCACTTGTGACAAAGCAGTATACTGGTACTAAAAAAATCCCCCAGTGTACTGCAACCAGCGATCGCCATATACTAGCTATCAACAGCAATTCTAAAGGTAAAAAAGCAACCACTCGCAAAAATAATTTGCGCTTGGCAAGCAAATTGGCAACTTCTGTGATAGTCTTTTTATATAGGGAATCAAGACAGCGAAAGGACAGTCATGTCGTCAAAGACCAGACTTTCGCATTGGCAGATGCAATGTTTAAATCCGCTACGGCTTTTTGAAACCAAGAGACAAAGCCAATGAAGCAGGATAGCGATCTCCGTAATAACTTGAAGTCCATTAGAACTCGCTTAGGCATGAGCCAACAAGATTTGGCTAACATCGCTAGTGTGACTCGTCAGACAATTAGTGGTGTAGAGTCGGGACAATATGCTCCCTCAGTTGCCATAACACTTCGCTTGGCTAAAGCGCTTGGCTGTCAAGTTGAGGATCTATTCTGGTTAGAGCGGGATTTACCTGAAATTGAAGCAGTTCTTGCCAAGCCTGTCCCTAATGGTCAGCAACTGCGAGTTAGCATGGCTCGTGTGGGAGGACAATGGATAGCTTATCCCTTAATTGGTAAGGATGCTTTTCGCCAAGACATGATTCCGGCTGATGGTGAAGCAGTTGCGGTGAGTTACCCCTTTGCGGGAGTTCCCACGGCAGTTCCTTCTCCTATCGGAGACGCTGCGCGAACAAGTGGGCAAAGCCGCCCAACGGACTGCCTCCCCGTTGTCGGGAGTGGTGTTAGCGACGTAGGAGCGTCACCCGTAAGGGTGGACGGGTTGCCCGGCATAAGCAAACTGCTGAACCCGAAGGGTGAAAGCACAAGCCTTACAGGTACAAATAAAGTTCGAGTTAGGCTACTAGACGATAATCTCGACACACTTCACAACACCGTTGTGATTGCTGGTTGTGCCCCTGTGATTTCACTATGGGCAAGAGCCACCGAACGCTGGCATCCCCAACTGCGAGTCCAATATAACTTCGCCAATAGCATGGCTGCATTGCACAGTTTATGCAGAGGTGAGGCGCACATTGCTGGGATGCATCTGTATGATCCTGAGACTGGTGAGTATAATACTCCCTTTGTTCGAGATGTTCTGGCTGGGAGGGAAGCAGTTCTGATTACTCTTGGTGTCTGGGAGGAGGGACTTTTGTTGAAGTCAGGGAATCCGATGGGAATTAGAACAGTTACCGACTTAGTTTCCCTTGGAGCGACTATTGTCAACCGCGAAATAGGTTCTGGTAGTCGGATGCTTTTGGAACAAACACTCCAAAAAGAGCAGATACCATTCGATGCTGTTCAGGGCTTTGATAATATACTCAAAAGTCACCAAGATGTTGCCCAAGCTGTAGTTGGAGGAGTTGCTGATGCTGGGATAAGCACCGCATCTGTAGCTACCGCTTTTGGGCTGGGATTTATCCCTTTACATCAGTCACGATATGATTTGGTGATTCTCAAGGAATATTTAGAAGAAGCACCAGTACAGCAGTTGCTCAGTACTTTGGGACATCGGATGGTTCACTCCCAATTTGAAATTCTCGGCGGTTACGATATCAGCAAAATCGGGGAAGTTGTAGCAACTGTTTAGAATGGATTGCAATGGTTGGTTGTGTTGTTTGGGAAAACTTGGCGTAAATTTAAATCCTGCCGCAACCACTCTTGAGGTATGAGCAACCTTCAGGGGATTACAACAACTGATAATCCTGAATTCGTAATTCGGATTGAATTTGAGTTTCCAGCTTGGAATCTGTAGCTTTCTTTTTTCCAATTTGTATTACTACCGCTAGAGAAATCATTTGAGTGAGGGTCTAGTAATACTTGCAATATTCCTTGAGTAATGTCTTATCGCTCTAGCTATTAGTCATAAAAAACAATGACTAATGGCCAACGAAAACTGACCAAAACTTAAATATGTTCTGGATTCCGACTCTTTTTGCTGTAGAACGAGCGCCTCCAACAACGTTCTACATAAGGTTACTGCTGTAATTTTACAGCAAGTACCTCCGGTAGGCACTTTGTGCCTACGCTTCATAAACCGACAGACCCAGCAAACAAACAATTACAGGATCAATCATCATGTCCGACGGCAAAATTAGACAAATTGCTTTCTACGGTAAAGGCGGTATCGGAAAATCTACTACCTCCCAAAATACCCTCGCCTCTATGGCGGAAAAGGGTCAACGCATCTTGATTGTGGGTTGCGACCCCAAAGCTGACTCTACCCGATTGATTCTGCACTGTAAAGCCCAAACCACCGTGTTGCACTTAGCTGCTGAACGGGGCGCTGTAGAAGATATCGAACTCGAAGAAGTCGTAATCACTGGCTTCCGGGATATCAGATGCGTAGAATCAGGTGGACCAGAACCTGGTGTAGGTTGCGCCGGTCGGGGTATCATCACCGCCATCAACTTCCTCGAAGAAAACGGCGCTTACTCAGATGTAGATTTCGTATCCTACGACGTATTGGGCGACGTGGTGTGCGGTGGTTTCGCTATGCCAATTCGTGAAGGTAAAGCCCAAGAAATCTACATTGTTACCTCCGGTGAAATGATGGCGATGTTTGCAGCTAACAACATTGCTCGTGGCGTTCTCAAATATGCTCATACTGGTGGCGTGCGTTTGGGTGGTCTGATTTGTAACAGCCGTCAAACTGACCGGGAAGACGAACTGATTAGCACCCTGGCAGCCAGATTGAATACCCACATGATTCACTTCGTCCCGCGTGACAATATCGTGCAACACGCCGAATTGCGCCGGATGACAGTGAATGAGTATGCGCCTGATAGCAAACAAGCTAATGAATACCGCACATTAGCGGACAAGATTATCAACAATACAAATCTTACAGTTCCCACACCCATCGAGATGGATGAGCTAGAAGATTTGTTGATTGAGTTCGGCATCCTTGAAAGTGAAGAAAATGCTGCAAAAATGATTAGCCAAGTAGATGCTGCTAAGAAGCTAGAAGACGCTCAAGGCGAAGCACTAGAAGCAGTGAAAAAAGGAAATCTAGAAATAGTTTCCGGTAGCTAGAAAAAGTAAGGTTCTTGTTTAGACTCCGGTGCTAAATACAGAGTAAATATTAGGTGGGCAAGAATAGCCCACCCTCTGACCAATCCTTGAAAATGGAGGTTATCGAATAGCTGATCTTAACTCTGTGTGTTTGATCTTCACCGTGTTAACACCAATCTACCAAGGTGTACACAGCAAAATTAATACTTTAATAGTCTACTTCGTATTTTTGTTTTCTCCTTCTCTAACCTAGTTGATGTTTATGTTTTAGGGAATGAAAAACTATCTTTCTCATTCCCTTTCCTTTATTCTATACTTTAGATATACAGTTAATGAATTGAAATCATCTTTATCTTTTGGTAATTCAGTTAATACCTAATAACTTCTACCTATTGTCACCAAAGAAATGAATCCCACACCAGGAAAAATCAACGATTCATTCAGTGAGTCAAATTCCGAAGATGCTCCTCAGCAACAGAAACTGCATAAAAAAAAGTCCTCCACACAATTACCCCAACCTGGAACTACTCAAGGGAGTTGTGCTTTTGATAGTGCAATGATTACTCTAGTACCAATCACTGATGCTGCTCATGTAGTTCACGGGCCAAGTGGCTGTGCTGCCAGTATTTGGGGGAGTTACAGCAGTCTCTCTTCTGGTTCAATGCTGTACAAAATACGCTTTACCAGCGACATCGATGAGAATGATATCATCTTTGGTGGAGCCAAAAAGCTGTACAAAGGCATTTTAGAATTAGCAAGACGCTATAAACCTGCGGCAGTATTTGTCTACTCTACTTGCATCACTGCCCTGATTGGAGATGACATCGAGGGAGTTTGTAAAAATGCCACCGAGAAAACAGGAATACCCACTATCCCAGTACATTGCCCTGGATTCATTGGGAACCAAAATTTAGGCAACCGTGTTGCTGGTGAAGCGTTGCTAGAACACGTTATTGGAACAGCTGAACCAGATACTAGTACACCCTATGACATCAACTTAATTGGTGAGCATAACATCGCAGGTGCAATATGGAACGTTCTACCATTATTGGAGAAATTAGGTATTAGAGTTTTGGCAAAAATTACAGGCGATGCTATTTATAAAGAAGTTTGCTATGCCCATCGCGCCAAGCTGAACGTGCTACTCTCCTCTAAAGCACTAATTAACATGGCAAAAAGCATGGAGAAAAAATATGGCATTCCCTATATTGAAGAGTCTATTTATGGCATAGAGCAAATGAATCACTGTTTAAGAAATATTGCCGTAAAGTTGGGTAATCCTGATTTGCAGGAACGTACAGAAAAGCTAATTGTAGAAGAAACTGCTGCAATAGATGAAAAACTCTCTCTGTATATCACTCGATTGCAAGGTAAGCGCATTATCCTTTCTGTTGGAAGTTTCAAGAGTTGGCTGATTATCTTTGCGGCTAAGAAATTGGGGATGGAAGTTATTGCTATTATTACTAAGAATAATACTGAGGAAGATAGAACTAGAGTGAAAAGTTTGCTGGGTCAAGATGGCATAATTCTAGAACAAAATAGTCCTGAAGAAATCCTACAGATAATTAACGAAAATCAAGCTGATATGTTAATTGCTGATAAACGCCATCAAGACACCTCTCTTACGGCTAGGATTCCATTCTTAGACATTAATCAAGAACGCAACCATCCCTATGCAGGCTATATAGGAATCTTAGAGGTAGCACGAGAACTATATGCCGCTTTTTACAACCCTGTGTGGGAGCAAGTATACCAGGCAGCCCCGTGGGAAACAGAGGAAGCAGGAAATTCTCAAGAGGAGGAAATCTAATGGCGATTATTAGCGTTACGAGTACATCAGTTGCAGTTAATCCCCTGAAGCAAAGCCAAACTGTGGGTGCAGTTTTAGCCTTTTTGGGGTTGAAGGGAATGATGCCTTTATTACACGGTTCTCAAGGCTGTACTGCTTTGACTAAGGCGGTATTAGTACAACATTTCCGTCAGACGATTCCCCTTTCCAGTACGGCGATGACAGAAGTTGCAACCATTTTGGGTGGCGAGGAAAGAGTTGAACAAGCAATCTTGACTTTAGTGCAGAGATCCAAACCAGAAATTATCGGTCTTTGTAGCACTGGACTGGTGGAAACCAGAGGTGATGATATGGGGCGCTTTGTTAAAGAGATTCGCCACCGTCACCCAGAACTAGATTATTTACCAATTGTGCTTGTCTCTACACCAGATTTTAAAGGTACATTACAGGATGGCTTTGCTGGTGCAGTTGAGAGTATAGTCAGGGAAATTCCTCAAAAAAGCTCCCAGCAAGACGCTTCTCCCACACAAATCACTATTTTGGTGAGTTCTGCTTTCACACCAGGGGATGTCCAAGAAATCAAAGAGATTGTCACCTCTTTTGGACTCGTACCTATTGTTGTACCTGACCTTTCTGGCTCACTAGATGATCATATAGAAGATTCTTCTAGTGCCATTACAGCTAATGGCACGACTTCGGCACAGTTGCGCTCAATTGGTAGTTCTGTATTCACTTTGGCACTAGGTGATAGTATGCGAGGTGGGGCGCAAATTTTGGAGCAGAGATTCAATATACCTTATGAGGTATTTGGTGAATTGACGGGACTAGCAGCAGTAGATAAATTCCTACAAGCATTGGCAAATATCAGTGGCGTCAGGGTACCAGAGAAATACCGCCGTCAACGCCGTCAGTTGCAATATGTAATGTTGGAGAATCACTTTTACTTTGGGTGCAAGCGAGTTTCTTTGGCGCTGGAACCAGATTTACTTTGGTCAACAGTTTCTTTTCTGCGATCGCTAGGAGTTCACATCCACTCAGCTGTGACAACAACACGCTTTCCTCTGTTAGAAAAACTTCCGATTCCTAGCGTTACTATCGGCGATTTGGAAGACTTTGAACACCTGGCGGTTGGGTCTGATTTGCTGATTACTAACTCTCATGGAGTTGCGATCGCTCAACGCTTAAAAATTCCTCTCTATCGTCAAGGGATTCCCATTTTTGACCGCTTAGATCATGCTCAGTTCACCAAGGTTGGCTACCGAGGTACTATGCAACTTTTATTTGATATTGGCAACCTGTTTTTAGAGGAGGAAACGAAGGTTAAGCATTAATACAGACCCAATTCTAACTGTTTATGACAATTTTACCAATAATATTGGTAAAATGTATCACTAGATACAATCTTGCAGATTAAGTTCAGCTTTGATAGTTACTGAAAAGCCGTATACGTCCATTAGTGAATATACCAACCAATGTCAGCAAGCTAGGCGCGAGCTTCTACATTGACTCAAATTAAGTCTTTTTCATGAATCCAACACAGCTAAAAAAAATAACTGCCAAAGCGAGTCGTGTTACAAGAAAACTTCGCTGCCGTTTTGATCTTAGAGAATCTGCGATGCCTACGGTGGGCGTAGATGTAGTACCATCTTTGCTCACTTGGTTCGAGGTGATTGGCTACACGGTTTTATTAGAGCCAGATATTGCTTTGGGTAAGCATCAGATCCGGCGGAGTAGTTATAATGATGTGGTTTTGTATCAGTGCTTTCATAGTGCTTTGCAGAAAATTAACCCGAAAAAACCTGACGAAGCGATCGCCGCAGCTATCGATCAGGTTACTTGCACGGAGAGTTCCAACTTGCTGGAAAATAACCGTAGCTTTCACAAATTCTTGACCAATGGTGTGGAAGTTAAATACCTGTATAACGAAGAAATAGTTCATGACTTTGTGTGGCTCATTGATACGTCTAATCTACTGAACAATGATTGGTTAGCTATTCATCCCTTGACTATAGTTGAGGGGAATTATACTCACTGTCCTGATGTAGTTGTGTTTATCAACGGTTTACCCTTGGCAGTTATTGTCTCGATTCAACCAAGTGATCAACGGGCCACTTTCAAAGCAGGTTATCAGCGAATTCAAACCTACATTGAACAAATACCAAAGCTGTTTGACTACAATACATTCTTAGTTATTACTTATGGAAGTCGGGCACGAGTCGGTACATTAACCTCAGACTGGCAGGAGTTTTTACCCTGGCGCACCATTGATGGCGAGGACTTTCCTGCCAAGGGCGCAACTGAACTAGAGGTGATGATTCAAGGCATTTTTGACAAACGGCGTTTCCTAGAACAAGTATTGCACTTGATAGTGTTTGAAGAGAAGGAAACCAGCATTAGTAAAAAATTGCTTCGCCGACCTTTTTGTACTACACAGTATCCCAAAAAATCTTCGCGCCAAGTTTGAATTTTCAATTCCATTATCCCAAATTTAAAATCTAAAATTCGGTAAGTGCTGAGTTATCAGTGATTAGTAGAAAAGCTAATTCATAATTAAAAATTCCCAATTGCTACTTTCAGTATGAAAGTTATTAACTATGAACACAAGTTGGTATGAACAAGAGCTAGTCAAAGAATTCAAAACTGTTATTGCTTATTCTTTCCCACAAGTGGAGGAATTGCTAAAACACTGTCATGTTAAACTCATCGAGTTTTATTGGGGAAGACCTCGTGTTCACTTTCTGCCATACTTCACAATTTATTGCCCTGACAATCTGATTGCTGCTGTCAAAGCCCAGATATCTATACTCAGAGAAGTAGCAGAATATGCGGGATTGGTTGAGGTTGTCTGTCTAAATGCTACACATCTGCTGCGAGATCCGATGTCGAAGGTAAAGCAGACAGATCCTCGTTTGTGGTTAGAACTGCAATGGCTTGCAACACAAGAACAAGAACACTTGCTATGAAAACCCGACTTCTTTTCTGCAACTACGAAAATAGTCGTCGCGCCATCTGCTCAAAGATAGCTTAAAACACGGAGAAAGCTTGTATTTTTTGACTAAATAATTCCCAATTCCTAATTATTGATTAAAGCTCCCACCTGAGCCGTTAGGCAGGTGAGAGTAGTTTACTTTCTTTTCCTCTCCTGGTTCTGCTTCTACAGGTAAGAATCCACCTGCCTGCATTTTCCATAACCTGTAGTAAGCACCACGGCGTGCCAACAGTTTGGGATGAGTGCCATCTTCGACAATGCGACCTTGGTGAAATACCAAAATGCGGTCTAGATCGGCAATAGTAGATAATCGATGAGCTACTACGATGACCGTTTTTCCATTCATCACCGAGTCTAGGGTATCTTGGATCGCTTTTTCGGTGATGGAATCGAGGCTAGAGGTGGCTTCATCCAAAATCAGGATTGGTGCATCTTTGAGAATCACCCGTGCGATCGCAATCCGTTGTCTTTGCCCCCCAGACAATTTGATACCGCGTTCACCTACCAGAGAATCATAACCTTCTTTAATCTGAGCGATGAAATCGTGAGCATAAGCTTTGCCTGCCGCCTCAATCACTTCTTCATCGGTGGCATCCAGTCGTCCATAACGAATATTTTCCATCAATGTCCGATGGAATAGAGACGGATCTTGCGGAATCAAGCTAATTTGGGAGTGTAGGGCATCTTGAGTCATATCTTGAATATCCACCCCATCAATAAGAATCTCTCCCGATTGTGGATCGAACAGACGCAAAATTAAATTGACGAAGCTGGATTTTCCAGAACCAGAGAAGCCAACCAGTCCGACACGCTGGCCTGGTTGGATAGTGATAGAAAGGTTGTCGAATACTTTTTTCCCAAGCGAGTAGCTAAAATTCACTTGGCGAAACTCAATTTGTCCCTGAGTGATGGAATGGGCGATCGCATTATCCCGATCGATGATCTCGTGAGGTTGAACGATAGTGAAGACACCATTGGCAATATTGCCGATGTGTTCAAAAAATTCCAGAAAGCGTTTACTTAAATTCCGGGCTTCACTGATGATCAACAGTGACAAACTGGTAGCAACCACGAAGTCAGCAGTAGCGATCGTCCCCTGACTCCAAAGTGAGAGTGAGTAATATAAAGTGCCAATTTTCAGGATTGCTGCTGAGATAAACTGAAACCAGCGAATTCGCTCCGAGTACCAGTTGGACTTTCTTACCTCTTTGAGTTCGCGGCTTAATTGTTCCTTCAAATAGCCTCGTTCAAAACCCAACTGAGCAAACAGTCGGCTACTATTGAGATTTGTTACTGCGTCTACAATGATACCAGTTGTCTCACTTCTGGCGGCTGCGGCTTTGCGGGAATAAATTCGGCAGCGAGTTGCCAGCCAGAAGGAAATACTGACGAAAAGAACTGCCCACACACCCACGAATGCTGCAAGGGGGGGATAGGCGCGATACAGTAACATCGTGGCAACGGCATACACGATAATTACTGGCATAAATTCACTAATCAGCATTTGCATTGTTTGGGTAACACCCAAAGAAGTTTCGCCGATGCGATGTGCCAATGACCCAGCAAAACTGCTGCTCAGGTAGCGATGGGAATGATGCTGCAAGTAGGCATATAGGGATCGAACGATGTGCTGTCGGTGGATCGGATGAAGGATTGTCTGCAAAAGTCCAGCCGCTCGCCCGAATATCACTTCACCCACACTCAAGGCGGTGAACAACATCAGGGGTTGGCTTACGGTATCAAAAATGGACTTGCTGCCCCCCGTCGATCGCGTCACGCTCCGAATGATCTCACCAATGGCATATGGTAACATGATGCCACAGGTTGCGTGTATTACCTCCAGAATCACCGCTATCAGGTACCACCACCGGAAATCACTGGCAAAATGACAAATGAACCTGAAGGTCGTATCAGGCAAGTTGGGTGCATCGGCAGCACGTTGAAAGTATTGGGATTTTCTGGATTTTTTCGTCATGAAAGTCGCTTTGTAAGCATCATGTTATACCAATTCGTAATTCGTAATGACGCTCGCGGACTCGCTACCGCTACGCTAACGTAATTCGTAATTAAGAAGTTTTCATTAGCTTGATGAACTACTAGACCATAATTTCTGGCGGTGTGATTGCAGCATACACATCAGGCGCAAGTAAGGCATCGTGAATGTTGATTTTCTTCGGTATGACACCTTCTTGAAAGAATAAATCTGCTACACGCTGTTGTTCTGCTATCAGTGCCGGACTTAAGCCTCTGCGTCCTGCGAAAGTGCGACGAGACATTATCCTGGCGGCCACATCCTCATCGAGCTTTTGTGTGGCGATCATCAATTTTTTCACTTCATTTCGATTCGCATCTGCCCACTTATCAAGAGCGTTAAGTTCTTCAATGATAATTTTGAGTAAGCCAGGGTTTTCTTCGGCAAACTTCCTCCCAGCAATATAATAGGCACCAGGAGAATCTAACCCAACAGAATCTCTGAGGACGCGAATTCGACCCATCTTTTGAGCGATCGCATAGTATGGATCTGATGTCATCCAAACGGGAATTTTACCTTGGAGAAAAGCAGCCGATGCCTCAACAGTTGCCATACTTTTGATTTTAATATCTTTGATGGTCAAACCGATAGACTGCAAAGCTCTAAGAATAAAATAGTGCGATGCCGAGCCTTTTTGAAAATAAACTTCTTGCCCCTTGATATCCTCAAATTTCTGAAGGGGAGACTCTGGAGGTACAGCAATCACACTACTTGTTCCTGTTTTATCGGTTTTTTGTGTACCGACGACATAAACAAGGTCTGAACCAGCGACTTGGGCAAAAATTGGTGGCGTTTCTCCTACTGCTCCGATGTCAACTCTTTTCGCAGCCATGCCTTCCATGAGTTGAGGCCCTTGGACAAATTGCGCCCATTCCACCTTGATCCCCAGTGGCTCCAAGCGTTTCTCTAAAACTTGCCGATTTCTGAAGAGATCCCCCGCACTCTGATAACCCATGCGGAGAACTTTAGTTTTTATACCAAGGGAAATCGAATTACCAGTAATACTCGCTACATTCTGTTGGCTTTGTTGGTTACAACTTCCCAACAAATATGCCATAGAAAAACCGCCCAGACTAGATGTAGCGACATTTAGAAAACGACGGCGTTTAATCATAGTTGTTTGATAGATAAAATAGTTTAGATTGGAAAGGTTAAAATTTGCAAAACTAACGCAGAGAATCTCCCCGGCGATATTCGGCGGTGATGTCGTCTAGCTTTTGTTTCAAACTGTCGTCGAGTTTTAGTTCTGCAGCCTTAAGGGTGTCAACAAGTTGTTCTGGACGACTAGCACCAATAATGGGGGCAGTAATTATCGGATTAGCCAGCACCCAAGCCACCGCTAAGGTCGTGAGTGACAATCCAGCCAAATCCGCTACTTTACTTAATTCCTCGACAGTATTGAACTCGCGATCGCGCCAGTAGCGTTCTTGATAACGTTCTGCGGCAGCACCTAGAGTAAAACGAGTGCCTGCGGTGGGGCCTTGAGTCAGGCTATGTTTGCCAGTGAGTAGACCACCTGCCAAGGGATTGTAAGGAATTACACCCAATCCTTCTTCTTTGGCTAGGGGTAGTAGTTCTCGCTCAATTTCACGAAACAACAAATTGTAGCGGGGTTGAATCGAGACGAAACGAGTTAAATTTTGCACATCGGCACGACCCAAGGCGCGAGCGAGTCGGTAAGCTAAAAAGTTAGAAACCCCGATGTAGCGTACCTTACCAGCACGAACTACTGTATCTAACGCTTCTAAGGTTTCATCAAGAGGGGTTGAGGCATCGTCAGAGTGCAATTGGTACAGATCAACATAATCAGTTCCCAGTCGTCTGAGGGAAGCATCGATCGCATCAAGAATATGTTTGCGCGAAGCACCCTGATCCCAAGGTGCAGGGCCAACCCTGCCTACAGCTTTGGTAGCTAAAATAAAATGTTCGCGTTTGCCTTTGAGCCAGCCTCCCACGATTTCTTCGGTGCGTCCAGCTGTAGTCAGTCCACCGCCAAGGGGATAAACGTCAGCTGTATCAAGAAAATTAATGCCAGCATCGGCGGCGGTGTCAAGAATGACCCTGGAAGTTTCTTCGTCAGTCTGCAATCCAAAGGTCATGGTGCCAAGAACAAGGCGCGAAACAGTCAATCCGGTTTTACCGAGTTTGGTAGTTGGTAACGTCATGGTGATCTTGGTCGTTGTTGATTGAAAGTAGTTGATTGAGAAAGTGTTGAAATTTCTAAATAGAATGCGTATACGACACGGTTAATAAGGCGTGAACCAATTTAACCAACCTTCCCAGTTTTGTACGATTGCTGCAAACTCTGCATAACCATCTGCTTTTGGATGAGCACCGTCATTGACTTTTGCTTCTGTTAGCCAGATCGGTGACTTCAGCAAACTGGGAAACACATCGAGATACGGAACATCTAGTTCATTACAAACTAAGGCAAATTCCTGTGACAGATTTGCGATAATTTGATTTCTTCTTTCTTGATCGACATCACCACACGGCGGTGGACTAACCATCAAGACAGGATAGAGTTGCTTTGCTTGAGTCAGGATGCTGCGAGCATTTGCGATCGACTCTGAAAGTTCGATTCCTTGCTTTTTACCGGCCCATCCTGAATCGTTTACGCCAAAGGAAAACACTACTCGACCATCGTATTCAGGAGGGAGACGATAGGAGATTTCCGAGCGCCAACGTTGTTTGAGATACCGACTTGTCTCAGCCCGCACCCCCAAGTTGTAGTGGGTGATTGCATATCCTTTTGACTCAGCATTGCGGCACACTCTACCTGTCCAACCCAGAAACTCCGGATCGCCTGTGCCATTGATAAACGATTCACCAATAAAACAAATTCTGATTTCTTTGCGAAAATCTGACATTAGTCAACTGAATTTTGGAGAAGAAGTTCGGTTTTACAGCTATTTTCAGGTAAATAGACCATGCGGTAGGGGCACAGAAAAAGCTCATACGTGTCAACTTAAGAAAAAATCTGCTTTGAGAAGGCGTTTTGCCCTCATCCCCTAACCCCGAATCCCAAGTTGGGATTCGGGGAACTAGAGAATTT
>NZ_JBTYKD010000201.1:0-11534 GCF_054880495.1 Nostoc sp. | reverse complement strand
CCTGCACGGAGTAATAATTTATGGCTAGGAATCTCAGCATCAGCCGGATCATCCCGCAGTGTAACAAATAACATTTGTGAAAGTCGCATCGTTTAATCTCTTTCCAAAATCTCTAATTTGTTTGTGACATCTCTCCCACCTAAAGGTACGGAGCTTCTAAAAATTACTTTTTAGATTTCCTAGTTGTTCCCTTTCGACTGCGCTCAATGCGAGAAAGAGCGGGATTTCGACTTTGACCTAGATTGAGACATCTCAATCCCCGGCAAACCGTCTGCATAGGCGTTTTGGATTCCGACGTGTCCCGCCGTACTAATGAGAGCTATCCCTCTATTTCTAATTATTTGACCGCTAGCCACATCTCGATCAGTGAGATACCCACATTCACTAGGCAATGCGACAAATGTCCATCCACTCTTTGAGTGACTGTTCTTGAGCGATGTTTGGATAGATTCGGTATCGGTAATTCATGGTTAACATTCGACTATTTTAACACATTTAGTGGAAGGCTTAACCTCACTAAATTAATATAAAGCCGTCCAATAAGGACGGGGGTTTTCAACCCATTTTTCTGATAAATGCAGGGGTGCAATTAGCATGGTTAATTAACCCTAAACAGCAGCAAGTGGAAATTTATCGCCAAAAACAAGATGTGGAAGTGCGAAATATTCGTACACCAATTATCGGGTGAAGATGTATTGCCAGGATTTAGATTCAGTCTATCTTGTTATTAAGATTTGTAAGTGCCGCTAAACCTCCACTATCTGCCAACACTTTGCATACCAGGATAAAATGGGAGCATCTCAATGAGTGTAAAAAGCCTTGTAAAACCTCACCCCAACCCTCTCCTTACTAAGGAGAGGGAGCAATAATCTTGTTTCTCATCTGGTATATTTGTAAAACTGAGATGCTCTCCAGAAAATACTCTATAAGTCTGCGTCGGTGGGCTTCATTAAAATAATTCGTAATGACGCTCGCGGACTCGCTACCTCTGCGCTAAGGTAATTCATAACGTCAGCGCATTTTACAGCCGTTAAGATATCTTAAAAGAAATAACCACCGGGCGATTAGAAATCGCGGCAACTTTAGGAGAAACTATTTTGGCAAATGTAATTTATCAAGCACAGCCACCCTTAGAATTTATTCCTCCGGCGTTTAACCCCTTATTTCTCCGAGTTGTCCAGCTTTTACTACCAACTTACATTAACTGGCAAACAGCTATTACCCAAATTGAAGCAGACAATGTAGAAGTTTTGGTGGATCTCTATCGCCAGTTTCAAGAAGGTAAGATCCGTTTTATGTTGGCATTTCGTCATCCTAAAACAGATGATCCATTTTGTTTAAGTTACTTGTTTTCTCAACTCGTGCCAAAAGTAGCGCGATCGCACGGTACAATGCTACAACTTCCGATTCACGCTCATTTTATCTACGATCGCGGCATTCCTCTATGGGCAGGTTCTTATGTAGGTTGGATTGCTTCTCGTTTAGGTGCTACTCCGATTCAGCGCGGTAAGGCTGACTGGACGGGGTTACGTTCGGCGCGTGACTTGTTCGCCAATGGGAAATTCCCGATGGCGGCTGCGCCAGAAGGTGCTACCAATGGTTTATCAGAGAATATTAGCCCCTTAGAACCTGGTATCGCCCAATTAGGCTTTTGGTGTGCTGAAGATTTGCAGAAAGCTGGACGCGATCAACAGGTTCTAATTGTACCAGTTGGGATTAAATATAGTTACGTTGATGCTCCTTGGGATGCGATCGCAAATCTTTTAAGTGAATTGGAAGCGGCTAGTGGTTTACCTGTGAATCCACGAGAACATGCTTCTGTGGAGTTGCTTTATCCCCGATTGTTAACTTTGGCAGAACATTTACTTTCATTAATGGAAAAATTTTACACGCGGTTCTATCATCAAAAGCTGGCAGATGCCAAAACAGTAGAGATCGAAGATAGAAATGAAGCGTTAGCAGTTCGTTTACAAGCTTTATTAAATGCAGCACTACAAATATCAGAACAGTATTTTGATTTGCAGTCAAAAGGTAGTTTAAGGGATCGATGTCAGCGAGTAGAACAAGCAGGTTGGAATTATATATTTAGAGAAGATTTTAAGGATGTCAAAGGAGTATCTGCTGTAGAGAAAGCTTTAGGCGATCGCGTTGCAGAAGAAGCGAATGCGCGGATGTGGCACATGCGTCTAGTAGAAAGCTTTGTGGCAGTTTCGGGTAATTATATTCGGGAAAATCCAACGGTAGAAAGGTTTGCAGAGACGACTTTAATTTTATGGCAAATGATTGCTAAAATCAAAGGTAATAAAGCTGTGCAGCGTCCGCAATTGGGTAAGCAAAAAGTCAAAATTACTGTGGGTAAACCCATATCTGTTTCTGAGCATTACCCGGCGTATCAAGGGAATCGTTTGGCTGCTAGACAAGCTGTTGCTGAGGTGACAAATGATTTGCAACACGCATTGGAAGAATTGATTTGATTAAGAGGGTAATATTCAAATTTCCTGGATCAGCTTGCTTCAGGTAATTTAGAATTTGCTGAAATAATATTGAGTAGCTTTTTAAGATTTAAACTGTCTTTGTGATTCTCATATACTCTACACAACATAAGGATTGTAGTTGTGGCATGAGCATTAATTGTAAGTTGCCAAAATACAGAAGAATGATTCATTTCATTATTATATTCTTCGCTTGCTTCAGATAGGTTTGTATGCAAGGGATTATGTATAGATGCATATACGAGATTATTGGCAATCCCATCTAGTAATTTTCCCAGTTCCTCGCTGGTGACTGTCATATTATTAATACTTTACTGAATGTACTTTACTTTATAGTATTATGACACACAGATATTACTCAGGCAATTCGCCAAAGTGTTCGCGGTAATGCTGTAATAGATGTTCTGCTAATTAGCATGGCTATCGTTCCTGTTCAGCACGAATACTTTACCTGTTGTGCAAGTTCTTCTGGAGTGGGAAATCTATTAGCTTGCTCATCAAATATCAATAAACTTCCTCTGACTTCACATTCAGAGAATACCAGGATCAGTATTAAAACTAGCAGTAATACTCGATTTTATTTAATATAAAAAATCCTTATAGCACGTACACTCGCTATAATAGGCTTGACATGAAAATGCTATCGATTGATTATGAATAATATTACTATATCTAATCTTGATGATGATATTAAATCTCGTTTAAAAAAACGAGCCGAAAAACATGGTCGTTCCCTCGAAGAAGAAGCCAGAGAAATTCTTCGCATGGCTCTAATAGAAAATCACGAACAGCCCTTAAACTTAGCTAATATGATTGAGCAGCGTTTTGCAAATTTGGGAGAATTTGAATTACCAGAAATTCCTAGAGAACCTATTCGCACCGTATCAACGTTTGAAGAATGATTATTCTTGATAGAAACGTGCTGTCAGAATTAATGAAGCCTAAAAAGTCTGAACTAGTTCGTAGTTGGGCTGCTCAACAATCGTTAATGAGTCTGTTTACCACAACAATTACTCAAGCAGAAATTCTGTATGGTATCGCCTTACTCCCTGCGGGAAAACGGCGAGAAGAACTTAGTCAAGCAGCACAACTGATGTTCTCAGAAGATTTTGCTGGGCGTGTTTCACAAACAGAGTGCGGTGTACCTTTTGCTACCATCTGGACTATTTCACCCTTAATTAGCTCTACTCGCTCATCCTCCTCGAAGAAGCCGAGTTCAGCTAGACGGTGATATTCAGTTATAGTAAAGCGTTTAGCAGTGGTAAGGCTCATAACAACAAAAGGAATGCAGAGTTATTTTTATCTTAATAAAAAATCAGCCTACCGATGACCAACAGGGTTACACACAATTGCAGCAGAGGTTAATGACTAGCTTTCAAGGAGCAAAAGATCTGCCACAAGTTTCCACAAATTGTTTTCCACAGTCCTTACAAAGATAGCACTGCTTGCCTCTGCGATAGCCATTTTTAGATAATCGCTGTGATTGACAATGTAAGCATTTCATTACTTTCATTACATTTTCCAACAGATTATCTCCAACATGGGGTTCTAAATATGAAACGAGCAAATCTTCAATAGCTTGGGTCAGTCGTTGCCGATGTTGTTGATCTGGGTTGCGAAGTGCCGATAACATGACAGCATTACTGCTGTGAACACAAACTTCTGCCAGCAAGCTGTACTGTGCTTCACTTAATTTTGAGTTTCGCTGTTTCAAGATATTTGCCATAAAGTTAATTGCTTCTTGGGTCATGCTTTCATCAATGGACTGGAAAATTTCCCGTGCCATGAAAAACTGCACAAATACCACCCGTGAAACTGGCTGCTCAAACATTTGTGCTACAGAGTTAACAAGAGCATGAATCATTTGACGCAGTGGTAACTGGACAATTTCTGGTGTGTTTACCTGCGCCCACATCTGCTTTACCCGCTCAACATGGCGTAACTCCATCGCTTTAAAAATAGCGGCTTTATCAGGAAAAAACTGATACAAAGAACCGATCGCTGTTCCTGCTTTTGCTGCAATTAAATGGGTAGTTGCAGCCTCATAACCCACTTGATCAAACACTGCTGCCGCCGCATCCAAGATTTTTTCAACTCGTTGTTTTCCTCGTTGTTGTTTGGGTTGACGACGTAAACTGCTTGACGAATGTGAATCTTCTGTCATATATTAAAAAGACGACGGATTTTTCACAATTTTATAACTAGCGGAGAAGATCATGGAATCTATGCTTCCTGGTGCGCCCTGGCTGTTGCTCCACAAGTCGATGTTGGCACTTAACCAACCTCGAAAAATTTCCTTGTATGGTGATGACTATGTGATGTGGAAAGATTCTACCGAAGCTATATATGGTTTGCCCAATGCTTGTCCACACATGGGAGCAATGTTGTCCGAAGGCTGGTGCGAAACAGAAACTGATGGTAGGAGTGCTGTGGTTTGCCCGTTTCATGCCTTGAAATTTGATGGGTCAGGTTGCACTGTTTTACCTGGAACGAACAAGAAAACATTGCCACAACTCAAATCATTAGAGCTAATAATTCAAGGGGATTTTATTTGGTCTTATGGTGGATATGATCCGAAAATACCTATTCCCACAGTCCTAAATGAGATTGCTAAAACATACTACTTTATTGGACATACAGCAGATAGAACTATAGATACTTCAATGCTGACGATGCTGCTGAATATGCATGACTACAATCATCAAAATGGTACTCACCGAGAATTGTTTAGGATTACCGATGTAGAATTTCATCAATTTATTGATAACGGGCATAATTCCCATGCGTTTTATGATTTGCTCACAGCACCTTACAGCTTGCTAGAAAAGCTCAAAAAACCTGATTTACTATTACTGCCCAAGAATATTCAAGCGCATCTAGAAAATCACTTTCCATCTCTGATAATTTTTCATGGAGAAACGCCATTAGGTAAAGCTGCACAGTGCCATATATTTGTGCCAGAAGGGGCTAATCGTACACGGACTTATATTTTATTATTTGGTCAAGCCAAGCATCCTATATTTAAGATATTTGGTAGCCAATATCTCAAGTTTGGGGAGGTAGTAGTCAATCAAGATGCAGATATATTAGGAAAAATTTATCCAAATATGCCTCAAAAAATTAAACTTAACAATGAAGTAGGCATGGATTGGGTGCGACGTAATTTTGAAAACTTCCCAAATATTGTGGAACCTAATTTTTCTAAGCAGACGGGGGATAAAATTTCAGCATCATAGTCATTCTTTGAGATGTTGGCTCTAATTTCAACGATTTGATAATTTTCATAGTATTAGGTTTTGACAAGGGATACCAATAACAAATAGGGGTAAATTTTACCCCTACAAAGTTATGTATTATTTTAAGAATAGCTAGAGAAGGTTATTATTCTGTTAAGTGACTTTCTAGCAAAGATGCGATCGCATCAGGATGAATATTCTTGTATTTCTTTTTACCAAGCTGTAAAACACAGTTGGGGGCGCTGCTACAGCATTTTTGGCAACTAGTATGTTCAATGGTAACTTTGTCTAACAAATTGCGATCGCACAAAGTTTTTTCTAATTCTGATAATAACCCTTTACCACCACGTTTGAGGCAACCGCCCTTTTGACATACCATAATCCTCGCCTTGGGTTGAACTGGTAAATCTTGATTTGGACACGCATCAATCGGTGTCACCCGATAGGCTTTAATTTTAATTTTACTTGTGCGCGAGTCTACTTTACTATGACCACAAACGCGAATTTGCTGACCAGGAACTAAGGATGAACTTAGAGAACGGCGTAACTCTTTAGGCAATTTAATTTCCACATTTCCAGATGGGACTGCCAATTGCAAGTATTTATATTTTCCTGGTTCACCACCAAGAAAACCTAGTAACTGTCCTTCAAGGTTCAATTCTGATAACGTCAAATACTTGTCACCCATGATTGATAAATAGTTATTGGGCATTGGGCATGGGGCATTGGGCATGGGGCATTAGTTATTTTTCCCTCATCTCCCTACTCCCCACTCCCCATTTTTTACGCCAGACGTTTAGCTTCTACAGTTTGGGGTAAATTTGCTGCGTCTGGCAAATTCCTAAATTCCAATTCCCAACCATTTGCTAGGGTGAGAATCTTGCCATCATTTCCATCAGTTTGTTTGACAACTTCTTCTTCAAGGTCTTTTTTAGCAACGTAAACTACTAAAGTACCGGCATCATTCATGCGTAGCATTACTTTCATGAGATTCCTCAACAGATTCTAGTTCTTTTTTCATACAGCCGACGACGAACCCTGTTTCTAAGAAATGCACAGCATAGATATAGGAAGTCTGCAAATATGTACCTATACTCGCTATATAGCCGATATCTCCCTTGTTTACTAAAACTTGGCCGACTTCCTTACCAGGAAAAGTACCATCGTTTTTGAGGAGTTTACGAACTCTTACTTTTTCACCAATTTCAAAAGCAGGTGGCAAGTTTAGTTCTAATTCATCACGTTGCATGAGAATACCTCTGTTCTCTGACCAAATTTAATAGTTCTTCTGTCGTCAAACTGCGTTTTTTCTGTACCGATTGATGACGCACTGCATCTAAAACAGACTGGGTTTCTTGGGAGTTCAAGAAAATTCCATGCTGTTCTAGCAAGTTTGAAACCAAATGCCGTCCAGAATGTTTACCTAATACTAAACGCCGTTCCCAACCCACCTCTTCGGGAGCAAATGGTTCGTAGGTAATCGGGTTTTGCAATACCCCGTGAGCATGGATGCCAGATTCGTGAGCAAAGGTATTTTTGCCAACGATCGCTTTCCAGGGTGGTACACTAGCACCTGATGCGGCTGCAACTAGTTGAGATAGTTCCAGCAAACTCGGTGTGTCAATGCCCAAATCAACGCCGTAGATGCGTTTGATCGCCATGACAACTTCTTCTAAAGCTGCATTTCCCGCCCTTTCACCCAATCCGTTGACTGTGGTATTCACTGATGAAGCTCCGGCTTTGATACCCGCAAGGGCGTTGGCAGTTGCCAGACCAAAATCATTATGCGTGTGGATTTCTAGGGGAATCGTCAACGCTGAAACCAGCCGTTGGACTTTTGTATAGGTGCTGAACGGGTCGAGAACTCCTACGGTATCGCAGAAGCGGAAGCGGGATGCACCCCACTCTTGGGCATAAAGCGCTACATCTAAGAGGAAGTTTTCATCAGCCCTAGAAGAATCTTCTCCGCCGACTGCTACCCAAAGACCTTGATCGAGGGCAAAGTTGATAGAGTCTTTGAGTTTTTGTAAACTTACTCGCCACTGACCATGAAATTTAGTGGCAATGTGGATACCTGAGACGGGAATGGCAATATGCACTCGATTCAAACCGCAGGCGATAGAAGCCTTAATATCTGAAATGACGGCGCGGTTCCAGCCCAAGAGTTTTGCTTGTAAACCCAAGTCAGAAATTGCGGCGATCGCCCGGATTTCTTCGTCACCCATTGCCGGTATACCAACTTCTAATTCGGGAATACCAATAGCATCGAGAAACTTAGCGATCGCTACTTTTTCTTCCAGGGTAAAGGCAACACCTGCTGCTTGTTCGCCATCACGCAATGTAGTGTCATTAATTATGATTTGATTCATTGCAAATATCCCTCTCTTGGAAGTATTCTTAATATCCGTTCTCTCTACAATCCCTAGTGATGGTAAATGCTAAAAATATCACAATTCATAATGTAGGATACATGATCCTTAATTATTGCCCGATTATTAGCATTACATCTGTATGGCAAAGAACTAAAACCATGTATAATATCCTAATCGTTTTTACCGATGTCAGTTGAAATTTGTTCGAGTAGCAATGAACTAATATAACTATTAGCAAATCCTGAACAAAGTAATATACAGAATCCAGCAATTAAGGATGTAATCATCTTAGTAACCTCATATTTTCTAGGACATTTGAGCGTAATTTAGGCAGTAATGGGACTCAAAGCTAAAGGGTAAAAATTAGCTAACTTTGTTCTGCTAGCCAATCATAAATCTTTCCTAGCTGCTCCAAATCAACTAAACCATACTGCCAGAGGAGCATCGGTAGTGGACCATTTTCTAATTCTCGGTGTCGCAGAGCTGCAGCAATATCAGCATTTGAAAGTTCAAGTTCATTGTGCAAAAAATTGAGGAGTTTTATATTTCTGTTACGAGTCGCCATAATTGAACTTTCAATTTCTTAATTTGGAAAATAATTAAAAATCAGAAACTCCAATTTTATTTGGTAATTTCGCCTTCTTAATTGTTGCTATATGTCAGGGAAACTTCAGATTTAGTAGACTAAACAAAATCTAAAACTCGGTTAATCTCTCTCAGTCTGCAACAAAATCTGCTAAGGGACAGTAGCTTCAACTTCTAAACCTATTCGAGGTTTGTGCATCTATGAACAAAGAGAGGAGTAGGCTTGCCGTGAGCTTGTCCTGAGCGTAGTCGAAGAGCGTAGCCGAATGGGAGTGGGCGTGAGCGTAGCCGAATGAGAGTAGGGTATGAAAAACTTTCCATTTCTACTCAGGAATGATCACTGTAATGCCAGCAACGCTCTAGCCACTCTAATAATTCGTGACGAGAAGCAAGAAGTTGCATAACTGTACTACGAATTAGAATTACTTCTAGCAAATTGTTCACTTGCACTCGTAAAGAACCATCAGGGGGACAGGAACTCTTAATTTTTAACTCTTGCAAACGGTGATAGATTCGCCAGCGATCGCTCAAAGGAATCTGCAAAACTTGATCGCCTAAAGTGTTATTTGTCATTTGTCATTTGTCCTTTATCAGTTGTCATTTGCTAATGACTCTTGACTTCTAAAGTTTGCAGTTGTTTTTCAAGTTGTTCAATGCGTGAGAGCAAAGAACGAATTACGGTTGCTTCCATATCGGGTAGCTTTCCATGTTCTAAAGGAGAAAGGCTGGCGCTTTTTTTCGGAGAAATAATTCGGCCGGGAACTCCGACAACTGTGCGATCGCTCTTTACATTCTGCAAGACAACCGAACCTGCACCAATACGGACGCGATCGCCAATTTCCAAATTACCTAAAACTTTCGCACCCGCCCCGATCACTGTATTTTTGCCCACTGTCGGATGACGTTTACCGCTTTCTTTACCAGTTCCGCCAAGGGTAACGCCCTGATAAATTAATGTGTAATCGCCCACGATCGCAGTTTCGCCAATGACAACACCCATTCCGTGGTCGATAAATACGCCCTGACCGATCTCTGCGCCTGGGTGAATTTCAATTCCGGTGAAAAATCGCCCCAAATGAGAAATTAAGCGAGGGATAAAACCCACACCTCGACAATGTAACCAGTGAGCAAGACGATGCAAACATAGTGCGTGCAATCCTGGGTAGCAAAACACCACTTCTAGCCAATTACGTGCTGCTGGATCGCGTTCAAAAATAATGCGAAAATCACTCAATAATGGTTCAAAAAAAACGCCAGTGAGTAAATTTTTCAGCAGGGATGTATGTGCAGAATTCTGCGTTTTGATAGTCTGGCGATCGCTCATGCTGTCTAAAGACTGTTGCATCGGTAATGTCTATCTGGTTGAAAGAGCTATATGCTATTTTTATGCTTATATCAGGCGACTTCTAACTAGACAGGAAACCCCATATTGATTGGATTTATTGGATTGATTAAGGTTGTACTCAAACGCCAAAACCCCGACTCAAGATAAACTTAAAATTGTTCTTGGGGTAGGGGCGCTAGTATTTAATCATGGGGGTACTAGTATTTTTGGGGCAGGGTTTAAGAATTTCTGTACTCGCTACAAGAAACTTTATCTGTAAGCCTTTGCAAACATTTAGTCAAGATATTTTGCAATATATTAAGCTGTACTCAGATGCACTCAAATATGAGTTATATGAGAATAAAAGTCAATTTTTTGTATATCCTACTACTATTACTATCTTATTATTTGGTTAGGGGAATAACAGCTTTCTTTATTTTTTTTTTAGGATTTGCTGTCTGTATGTATGCATACGTTTGCAAATATAGTTATAGCTCATAGTGAATATCTTATTATATAGATGTGTTGAAGTTGCGATGCCTTCTTTACGAGCAAAAAAATTGTAAGTTGGGTGGAGCGGAGCGTAACCCAACATCCTGATAATCAGTTGGGTTGCGCTCCGCTCCACCCAACCTACGTCTACGTCTAATGCACTATTTTAGCCTAGAGGGTCCACTACGTGCATTTCAAAAATCAAATACTAGTCCTATATTATGATGTGTGGAACTTGCGATGCCTTCTCTACGAGACGCTACGCGAACGCGTCTACGCCAAAACTGAGCATTTAAATTTTCGAGATTGATTCATCCAGTTCAAAGACTCGTTAACGGAGTTCAGAGGTTTGAAATCCATAACGCTTTGGGGAGTGGTTCCAGCAGCAATAAACTCTATAATTTCGTCGTAGACTTTGGTAGTATTTACAGATCTAGTCATGAGATTACCTATTTTTATTTAATTTTACTGATTTACATGGGATAAGCAGAAAGCCCTCATGTAGAGACGGCGATTTATCGCGTCTGAAAAACTGGCACGTTAGACGCGATAAATCGCCGTCTCTACAGGAATATTCTCGTCAATTATTCTTTAATTGTGCCAACTTCTTCTGAGCAAATTCCCGCACTTGCTGATCTGGGTCATTCTCTGTGCGATCGCGCAACAGTGTTAAAGTCTGGGGATGCTGAGGAAATTGCTTGATAATTATCTCTAGTGCTGTTTGACGCGGGTTTGAGCAGTGAAAATCCACCATAATTTAAGTTCGTTATAAGCATAGCCGCTAGTATCTAAGCTATCTAATTTGAGATTGCCATAGCGCTCGCGGATTCCTTCTTGATATTTAACTAACGATTATTCTGTTCTATAGGTTTACCATCTTCAGTAAACATAGATGGATATATAATTGCTTCTGAGTCAGAAGTACGGCGATTAAATAGGATTTCCAGTGCTTCTATATCTTCCCGATTAGCAAGCACATACGCCCTCAACTCTTTTGTGGACATTTCTGCAAAATTAGGTTTCATTTACAAAT
>NZ_JBTYKD010000200.1:0-11935 GCF_054880495.1 Nostoc sp. | reverse complement strand
AATCCTGGCTGAAGTGTAATTATAGTTGCAGTTAATCCTGGTTTGTAAATGTCTTGATTGCAGGTTTGAGCGATTAGTATTGCAGGTCGTTACAAATATTGACCATGAGTTGATTAACACCAAAGAAACTCCGCCCACCCCTGAGATGATTCAAAACTGGGTGAAATCTTTGGGTTCTCCTTCTATGCGAAATACCTCCGGTCAATCATACCGCGCTTTCGGAGATGATTTGAGGATATGGACTGATGAACAGTGGATTGACGCATTCACTCACGACGCAATGCTGCTCAAACGCCCGCTTTTTGTCAAAGATGGAACGGCTGTGTTGGTAGGCTTCAGGGATGAGGGAATAGTTCGAGAAAAATTAGATTTAGCGTAGACCACTTGCCTCAAAGCCAAATCTATCATCAATACCGTACTCTTTCTCTATCAAACCCAACAACTTCTCTTCCACAGCCGTCAAATACGGGCGCTTCAACTCCCCCAAGTACTTCAACATAGCACTTGGGGCATCTTCCAAGTTCTCATTTCCCCATAACCTGTTAATGCGATCGCAAATTACCTGCATCTGCTCACACTCTTGCGGCAAGTAGTTGAAGGACTTCAGGTGCTGCAACCCAACGGCATACTCGCCATCCCATATACAAAAAGCATTACATCAATCCAATCCCAAATTTCTCATCGCTTTCCACAAATTAGGTCGTCGCTTGTGCTGGACTTTCCATTGGGACAACAAACTATCATAATTCTGCGGTGCTAACTCCTTCAAGGCAGACATCCATTGTGCATTTCTCGTATAATCCGAGCTTTGAGACGAGTCCGGTCTGGGTACAAAGTTGTGTAAATTTGCTTGCCAATAAGCCATCACTCTTTCCCACAAATCAGGGGGTGCATATTCTTGGAGATACGTTCTCCTAGAAATATCATCCCGTGTTGATAGTTGGTTTGGTAGAATCACAACCTCATAAAACTTCGGGTAGGGGGATTTTCCCTGATACTTTATCTCGGTCAAATCTTTTGTTAACAAATGTAAAACACTATATTCCCCACCCAGTTGTCCCTGTTCTCCAGGTAAATTCTCCAACCACTCGATAATTTGTTGCCTAAACCAAGTATGTCCTTTTTCCTTAGTTGTAATACTATCGAGCAACCAATGCAACCACCAACTATCTACGGCTTTTTGATTTGTATAAAAATATGAATATCTGTATGGTGTACCACCTTTAATTATTGATTCACGCCAAGATGTAAACAAAGCTTTTTTCGTATCTTTATTAACTGGTATCTCAGCAAAAGCTTTGAACATACTAGACCAGTCGTAACAACATTCAAAAGTAATATGCTGAATTGACAAAGCATTCACTCGTTCGATTTCTCCCAATTCTCGAACAGCTTGCTGATAATAGCGAAGTAAAGTTTTTTCCTTTTCCCAATTCCCAGGATCGTAAGAAAATCCATCCACAGCAACAAATAGCAGCGAGTTTTCCGGTATCCACGGATTCAAGTCAGGTTTGTTTTTTAATAACGCATCCAAAGTCTCTTGAATCACTGTGAGACTTTCTCTATATTCCTGTTTAGCCAACAAATCCTTAATTACAGGTAAACCATTTTGCCATTCCTGGGAAATAGTCGCCCGGAGATTGTTCAAATATATCTCTGGGGTTGCAAATTGCTGCATCAATTCCATGTAAACTATATGCCAAGAAGAATGAGTATTTTCTAGGTCATGCTTCCACTCTTGAACTTCTCGATTGGCCGTCATTCCGTCAAAAATTAATTTTTTTTCAACATCAAGTAAATTGGAAAAGAAATCGGTCACAGCATCATCATCTAAACTGGTGTGGTAAAATTCCTCATCCCATTCCCTAATTTTTTGAGCTAATTTGAACCCATTTTGTCCTTGTGACTGCACCAATAACCATTCCCATTCCAATAAGCAATACGTTGTCGCTCCTTCCAAATGAATACCATTAGCAATTTCCATCCAGTCGGGTATACCATTAGAGATTTCACTTTCTGCTGACAACAAACTGGCTGCAAAACCATCGTCATTACTAAAGCCATTCTCAAAAGCCGTTTTTACCAATGGCTTCATCTTTTGTGCAACTGCTTCTAAATCTTCAACCAAAGCACAATCATCAAAGTAGGGTTCTTCCCAGCTTTCCTCTTGGACTATATATTTCCCCTCTTCCTGCGACGCTTCGGTAATAATTTCATTCCATTCTCGCCATAACTCTGACCACGTTTGAGCTAATTTCGCTAAAGAAGTTGCTTGTCTTTCGGTTGTTTTTGCCTGTTCACCTGTTTGCGATGGAGCGATTATTTGAATCAAAGTTGTCTGGGTATCTGCTTCAAGTTGAACAAAAGACGTTTGGCGCTGTTCGTCAGATAAAACAGCAAATAAACTATCGAGTAGCTGGGAAATTTCTGCTTCGGTAAGTCCTTGCAAAATACGCGAACCAAGAGAACTTTGTAGTTTGACATTACCCCCATAATTGCTTTGATTCTTTTTTGGCATCTTGGTAAGCCCTCTTTTGTAGTAACTGTTATAGGTTAAATTCAATTATCCTAATATTAGGCAAGTAGGTATATTTAATCATGACCACAAGCATAGCCATCGCAGAAAAAATTACCACCCTTCGCCAAGTCGAGGAAAAACTGGGGTTAATCCTAAGTGGTGATAGTCAATTTTTTACCGAATGGATGGCAGATTTACCAGCTTTAAGTGAAGCAGAGCAGACAAGATTAGAACAAGTTCGACAAAACTATCTCTACCAAATCTCAGATGGAAGTCTTTTAGAAGAAACTGTCAAAATGGTTGTGCTATCACCATTACTTGAACTTGCAGGCTTCTATCAAGCACCTTACAGATTTAAAACCGAGGTATCCGTTGATATTGTTGCACAAGGAGATAATGATGAGATTTTACGGGGCAGAATTGATGTTTTAGTTCTGCAAGGTAAATTATGGATTGTGCTAATTGAGTCAAAAAAGACAACTTTTGATTTAGAATTAGCGATTCCCCAGACATTAGCTTACATGGCGATTCATCCCAACCCTGAACAACCTCTATATGGCATGATCGCCAATGGTAGCAGCTATTTGTTTGTCAAAACCTTGGGTAAACAATATGGTATTTCCGATCTCTTTGCAACCCGATCACAATATCTTAACAATTTATCTGGAGTTTTAAGAATCCTTAAGCATTTGGGTAGAATTATTACATAATCTTGAGTTATTTACATAGTTTCTTTGTTGCATTAGTCTCTAATTTTCGACTCCAGAACCTTCAACAATCTCTTTTCCAAAGCTGTCAAATAAGTGCGATTCAGCTTCGCCAATGACTCCAAACACTTTTGAACAGACTCCTCTAACGCGCTGGAATACACTCAACTGATGTGATCGTAGGCAAGCAATCACTCGTAAAGAAATGCCAGCTATCGACATCTTTCATCTTCTGAGGTTTTATTTGGTTTTGTTCATTTCTAGCCAGTTGTAGAGTAGGAACTGAACTCTGTTGAGCGCTGCATCAATTATGTAGAGCCATTCTACAGCACTCACGCTTACAACTGGCGTAGAACGGGACACCAGAAGCGGAAAGTTTTGCCCTATCCCTCGTACAACTTCTTTGTTGTCCCGTTGCGTTGCTAACTCCATTGAAACTGGAACCCAAAGCCATTGGATGCCAAATTGCCAAAATTGTTTAGGGTATTCTCCCATACTCCGACTCCAGAAGCGTCAATAATTTCTCTTCCACAGCCGTCAGATAAGGTCGATTCAGCTTACCCAACAACTGCAACAGACTTTTGACTATCTCCTCAAGTGAATCGGAATACACTCGACTGATGCGATCACACACCAACCGCATCTGCTCACACTCGGTAGGTAGATAATTGTAAGATTTGAGATGCTGCAACCCAACGGCGTACTCGCCATCCCACATCCTCACCGTGCAACTGAAATCATTTACTTGGCTGACAATACCCCAGCAGCCACCTTTGCCTCTGAGTTCTGGATTGTCTTTGACTACGATTTGGCACACTTCTTTGGCACACTTCGCCGATTTGGTAGGTATTGGGTACTTTCGTCCTTTCCATGATGCGCTGCACCACATCCTTCACAATTCTACCAGTCGGCACTTTCCCGCCAGCAAGTTCTACTGCTCTTAGCCAGGCTTCCTGCTGTTCCTGGGGTTCAAGCTTTGTCATGGGTCGGACTTGCCCCTCTGCTGTGGGCAATTTGTGATCAATTTGATCACAAATTTCAACCAAGTTATCAAAAATAACAGCCGCATCCATTAGAAGATAAGACTGGCGACGATTATGGCCAAAGCGATCGCGGCAATACTCCTCAAAAGTTTTGTGAGTAGAGCGATATAACTTGCGATCCCGTAATTCCATTAATGCCTTCCCCGCCTCAAAAAACGCCCGTTCCACTTTCCTTTCCAAGTGCAAGCGATCGCTTTGCTCCTCTTGGGTCAACTCTGGGACTTCGACAGCAGTAACTGTAATTGTTGCTGTAGCTGGGTTTTCTTCTTGGGAGATATCTTCAAGGTCTTGATCATCTGGCGGTGTGCTATCCCTGGATGTGGCAGAGGTGGCTTTTTTGCGCTTAGAGGATGGTTTAGTCATAATTCCACCTCTTGAACAGTACTTGAAGAGTTAACTTTCAGGCTCTTGTCCTCATTTACCTCTACCCATAGCAGTTTCCAACCATACTTGTTTTCCAAATTGCGGCACTTCTCTTTCCTCTGTTGCAGCGTGCCGCGACTCTAATTTTTCTTGGTACTCATGCCCTACTCCACTTCAAGAGAGCAACGCTAATGCTACAGGCTTGATTAAATTTAAAGCGATTGCACTCATGCTGCAATCATCCCACTTGCATTTGTGCTTTTTGAATTGAGTGTGCTGATTTTGCCTTCTTTGACTTCATCAGCTACTTGAACTACTTTTTGTTCCTTCTCAGAACTTCCACCATCCTTATCAGGTACGCGAACTAGTAGATCGCCAACTTCACACTCCAAAATCTGGCATAACTTGTCTAATGTCTCCAAAGGTATTGATTTGGCTTTGCCATACTCAATTTTCTGAACATTAGCCAACGACATTTCAAGTCTTCTTGCTAGCTCATTCTGCGAAATTCTTCTTTCGTTTCTAATTTCTTTAAGTCTTACTTCCACGGGCATGAGTTGAATTCATATAAATAGATTAACCTACTTTTAGTAGTCTATCTATCAATAGTATTTATTGTAAGTAGCTCAATAGATAACTAACTATCATATAACTATCTATTGTCTTACCTACTAATAGTAGGTATTATAGTAATAACAAAAGACGACACCCCAAGCCTGGTAAGCAAAAGCGTCGCCTTTTGAACCTTTACAGGAATCTATATCATGACATATCCGAAATACACTCAGCAAGCCCTTTCCCGCTATAATCTCCCGCGTCTCAAAAGAATCGCCACTGAACTCGGCGTTACGCCCACTGGGGACAAAAGAGCGACTGAAACCTGGATAAACGCAATCATCACCCACCAATCCACCAACCTTCAGAAAGTTGACAACCAAGCCCTCGCCCAAGCCGAACTCGACAACTACATCGCTGATCAAGCCCAAGTTGTAGCTCCCGAATTCCTCAGAGTAGTCGAAATCTCGTTTTCCCATCACGAATATTATGCTGGTGATAAACTGGTAGCCAGCATCAGCCATGACGACAACCACTTAACCCAACGCTGGGTAGTCATAGTCAACGATAAAGAAGTATTTCGTGCCAACACTCCAATGCGTTGCGATCGCTTCATCTGCACTCACTACAAAGATGGCACACTGCCAGTGCAGGAAGAAGCAGGGGGGCAGGGAGCAGGGGGCAGAGGGGAAAGATTCTCTCCCATGCACCCCGCACCCTGCTCCTTGTCCTCTTCTACTACTGAAAACCAAATCATGGCGCATATCTTCAACGAGTGCCAGAATTATGGGTTTGAAATTCTCGATGATGGTATTTACAACAACGGCGTGAAACTGGGGCAAGTCGGATGCACTGATGGTAACTGGTGGGTGAAGAGGCGTTATTCAGGTCAGCAGCAGTATTCTAACTCGGTCTATGATGCAGTGCGATCGCTGTCGATGGTGGACACACTACCCGATGCAGAAGCGGTTGACTGCGAAGAATTGCTAGACCGACCATTTGAGATGCTGACAACCCTTGATTGGGAACTGTTACGGGAGTATGCGCCAGTTGCAGAAAGCCAGGAATTAGTGGCGGCGTAATTCTCGCACATACAAGAGCGATCGCTGAAGTTGTAACACTCAAGCGATCGCTCATGAACAACCTGCTTATTCAACTTTTCCCCAATTAAATCAATGCAACCAACAATTTCGATACCTAAGCACTGGGACTATCCGCGCTTTGCTTTGGAACAGCGCACTAAGGACAATTCGCAATTTGCAATAGTCGGTGAAAAAAGTTTAATGCGGGTAAATCTTTGATTCTCTCTAATAACACAACAAAAAATTATCACACAACTAAAGTTATGTCACAAATTGAAATCGCCGAAATCATCGAACAGATATCTCAAGAGATTGAAGTTGACTCCAATGGTCATGGTAAAGCAAGTATCAAAGCCACTGCACGACTAGCTGGAGTTGATGACGAATCTATCAGAAAAGCTTTAAAATCAAGCGCCGACCTAGCACCATCTAAATTAGCCAAAGAGCTTATGCTACAAGGGTTTAAAGCCGCCGACCTGAGCCAGTGGAGAACCGATGGAATCCCTGATATAGCGATCGCAATTATCCTAGAGTACTACGCTTACGAAGCTGGTAGATACTGTACTAAACAAGCCAGACTGGTATGCCGTTCATTCAACACCATCGGCATTCGGGCATGGATTCAAGATAAATTGGGTTGGACTAAACCTGTCACTGACAACAAAACAGGAATGACAGAAATACAGTTACTCGCCGCTATAGCTAAACATTTGGCAGAGCAAGAACAGCATTTACTCCAACAACAACAGCAACAGACCGAAATTTTGCACCGACTAAAAGCTGTTGAAGTTGAGCAAGATAGGGTAAATACCCCATGCGGGCATAAATATAGTGTTGTTGGATTTGCCAATCTTCAAGGTTTAGAAATCTCGGTAAAAGAAGCGGGTACTAAAGGTCGAAAGGCAAGCGCATTGTGCCGAAAACAGGCAATAGAAATAGAGCGCATTCATGATCCACGTTTTGGAAAAGTTGGTTTGTATCCAGAAAGTGTGTTGATTGAGGTTTTCTCTACTGGTCAAAACTAACAGCAACTCCTTCAGCACACATTCAATAGTAGGAGAAAAACACCATGCAACAACTCAATTTGTTTCCTGAATCTTCACCAGTTTTACCCGTCAGTTATTACCCCGATTTCTTAAATCTTGAACAAGCAAATGAACTTTATCAACACTGCTTGAAACTGGAGTGGCAGCAGAATCAAATCAGAATGTTGGGTAAAACAATGCCTGTCCCCCGCCTGGAATGCCTGTACGGTGACAAAGGCTGTGACTATATTTACTCCAATAGCGTGTTTTTGAAACCTCTGACTTGGACAGACTCTCTGGCCAAGTTACGCGACTGCATTACCGGATTGACTGGTTACAAGTTCCGCATCGTCATCGGCAATCAATACCGCAGTGGCCTGGATTCAATCGGTTGGCACGCTGATACTGATTCTTCAATGGGACTATCCCCTGCAATCGCATCAGTCAGCTTGGGGTCATGTCGCAAATTCCAAATCAAACCGAGAAATGGCAGACCTACTGACTTTTGGCTGGAACACGGCAGTTTACTCGTGATGCACCCAAGCTGTCAGTCCACACATCTGCATCAAGTTACCAAAACCAACAAAGTGGTTAGCACGCGTATTAATCTCACGTTTCGACCACACACCGGGGGCGGGAGATGATTCTGACAAGTCCAGTGATCATGTAAAATGACAGTTTCTTAGTTCATGTGTACTATTTAGTCCGGTTAAAAAGCAGTCAATAGGACGAAAAAAACAACTACCAATACAAGTCCTGTTGATTGCTGAACTGAAAACGACGGTTTTTTAACCTGTAGCTGCGTAACTAACAGCAAAGGCGGTATAGCTCAATACCCCAAGCTTTGCATTGCTTAAAAATATTGGAGGGGATATGAATTTCCAAACTGATTCTCAAGCAAAACATTTAACTGAATGGCTCAACAGTTGCGTTGACGAAGAAATCTTTCAGCTGAATGCGCGATCGCTCTACGGCACAACACCTTACGAATATCTTCTCTACAGTCCCAAAATCTCCCGTCGCAACGATGGACGACTGCGCGATCGCGATTTGAAAAAATACCAGCACATCGAACTAGGCGGCTGGTGGTGTTCTGGCGTTGACCCCCTCAACGAATACGCACTAATGATGTGGGGCTGTTTCAAACCCGACCATCCCCGACGTGACCGCCAGAAGATCCACAAATTCATCAAGTACGAACACCCATTCAGAGAAGAGACACGCGCCTTCTTCCTATTAGTACCGAATCGCATTTGGGTGAAAGTCTCTAACCGTAGCGGCATTCCCATCACCGAAGAAGATTTGCAGCATCCTGGTGGGTTCTGGCACTGGGTTTGGAGGCATAACGTACCAGTCACAATTGTCGAAGGGGTCAAAAAAGCGGGGGCGTTACTGACTGCTGGTTATGCTGCGATCGCAATTCCGGGAGTAAACGCTGGATACCGCACACCTACTGATGAGTACGGTACTGCCATCGGGAAACCCTTTCTGATTCCCGACTTGAAACATTTTGCAACACAGGGCAGACAGGTTAACATTTGCTTTGACCAGGACAACAAGCCCGAAACTGTACAGCGAGTCAGAACCGCTATCAGTCGCATGGGACGGTTGTTGGTAAATGAAGGTTGTTCGCTGCGAGTGATTGATTTACCGCTAGGGGCAGAGAAAGGGGTTGATGATTTTATCGTTGCCAAGGGAAAAGAAGCATTTGACGCACTCTACAATACGGCTGTTGCACTGGAGTTGTGGGAGATTAAGCTGTTTACCTTGTTGACTTACCCGCCATCAATCGCTCTCAACCAAAGATTCTTGGGTCAGCTTCTCGTACCTGAAGGTGAAAAACTGATTATCCTCAAGGCTCCCAAAGGCACGGGTAAAACCGAATGGCTTGCAACGGAGGTGGCGAAAGCACATGACCTTGGGAGACGGGTATTAATAATCACCCATCGCATTCAACTGGGTGAGGCGTTGTGTAATCGATTTGGTGTTAACTATGTGACTGAAGTCCACACGAACGAAACAGGCACATTATTAGGATACGGGGTGTGCGTTGATTCGCTGCATCAAGAAAGTCAGGCGCGATTCAATCCCAATGACTGGGCGAATGATGTGATTATTATTGATGAATGTGACCAGGTGTTCTGGCATTTACTTAACTCTGGTACTGAAGTGCAGAAGCGTCGGGTATCTGTTCTCAAAAACCTCAAACAACTGGTACAAAATGTTTTGGGCAGCAGTCAGGGAAAGATTTACCTGTCTAGTGCCGATGTTTCCGATACAGACGTAAAGTATGTTTTATCACTCGCTGGTGAATATCGCGTTAATCTATTCGTCATCGTCAACAATTATCGGCACGTAGCTGGCAACTGTTACAACTATTCTGGCAGTAACCCGAAGAATTTGATTGCAGCATTGGACAAAGCGATCGCTAAAAGTGGGCATCATTTATTATGCTGCTCTGCTCAAAAGGCAAAATCGAAATGGGGAACCCAGGCACTTGAGGAACGGTTTCGTCGCAAGTTCCCACACCTACGGATTCTGCGAATTGACAGCGAATCCGTTGCTGACCCATCACATCCAGCTATGGGGTGTATCGCTCACCTGAACGAAATTCTTACCCAGTACGATTTGGTTATCGCCTCCCCAAGTTTGGAAACTGGAGTCAGCATTGACATTCGAGGACATTTCAGTGCTGTTTGGGGGATTTTTCAGGGAGTGCAGCCGGTTAACTCCGTGCGTCAGATGTTGGCACGGTTACGGGAAACAGTTGACCGTCATATCTGGGTGAGAGAGTGGGGTATGGGTGTTGTCGGGAATGGCTCTACATCCATTGGAGGATTGCTCAGAAGTCAACACGTTGCGACACAGACTAATATTGCGCTGCTGTCGGCGGCGGATAATGCGGATTTGAGCTACATTGATCAGAATTTTCAGCCGGAGTCATTACAGACTTGGGGCAAGCGTGGTTCTGTAATTAATGTGGAGATGCGGCGTTATCGGGAATCGGTGCTTGCGGGGTTGGTCGAGGATGGTTACACCGTTATTGATGCAGCCGATGTTGATGATGATGAGACTGGCGCAGTAATCGAGTCGGTTAAAGCGGCATCTGTTGAATTGTATGCTGCGGAGTGTAAAGCGATCGCGGATTCTCCAACCATCTCTGATGCCGAACTCAAGAAGCTGCAAGACACAAGGGCGAAAACCAAAACTGAACGACATCAGCAGCGCAAGGCGGAATTATCCCGTCGCTATGAAATTGACGTAACCCCTGATTTGGTTGAGAAAGATGACGACGGCTGGTATCCTCAACTGCGGATGCACTATTATTTGACACTGGGGCGGGAATTTCTAACGAACCGTGATACTAAACGGGCTAAGGCGCAGTTGGAATTAGGGCAGAATTCGATTTGGAAACCAGATTTTAACAAGGGGCAGATGTTGCCATCGGTGCTGTTGTTAGAAGAACTGAATCTGTTGCAGTTGCTTACGCCTGGGGAACGGTTACGCTCTTCTGACGAGGTAATGCAGGAATTTAAAGCACTGGCACTAAAGCATCGGCACGTTATCAAGAATTACCTTCATGTCAGTATCTCGGAAAAACTGACCCCAATAGCGATCGCACAGAAACTACTTGCGAAGATTGATTTGAAATTGAATTACGTTGGTCGCTTGGGTAAGCGTGAAAATCGGGAGTGCGTCTATCGGTTTGTTGCCCCTGATGATCAGCGTGATTCGATTTTTGGGCAGTGGCTCAATCGGGATGAAGTATTTCAAAGTGAGTTGGTGTCAGTCAGTAATAATATAAGTACAACCACACCAGTAACTGACACAACATCACTTTCCATATCCCACAATACTGAAGTGGTGTCAGGCACTAATAATATAGTCTTTGCAACACCACTCAGTGACACAGCACCACATACCCCAGAAAATATCGCGATTCTTGGATGGAAGGGGCTAAAGCTGAAATTGCAGCAAGGTTTGGACAGCGCTGGTCAGTTCTACCAACAGCTAGTCTCCACAATCGGCTCTTCTATCGGCGTTGCTGATGGTGAGCCTTACTGGAATGGGTATTTGGGGCAGTGGCAGGTTTGGGTTAACTTTGCTTCGGGGTGTACGTCTGTGGTGTGCGATTGGTTGGTGGGGATGTAGATCACAGTAGTTCACTGTTCTATCAGAACTGTTTCTGTGAGTCTGTTATGCAAGCATCTTCCCAGTTTGGAGCAAATAATCTCTATTGCCAAGCCATTGAAAAAAACAATTGTGTGTTCGTTCTCTTCTGAGTCGCTTAAAGTAACCGGAACAAGTTTGTTTTAACCCAAGATTGAACCTGAACCAACTTCCCACTGATGTTTGAGCAATTCTTGATAAGTCTTTTCCCTTATCATCATCTGCTTATAGAGCATCAGCAAAAATTCTTGAGCTTGTTCACAGGACATCTGCTGCACTTGATCCGCAAAAGTTCTCAGGCTAAATTCTTGTTCTAAAGATAATTCAATGGGTTGATTCATCGCTTTTATTACCTACTCTTTTATTTGAGTTTGCTAAGTTACAGCAATTTTCAGGTAAATAGACCACAGTGGTTGAACCAACCGAAGGCATCATCTTCGGTAATATAATTTACAGCGTCAGCCATAGCTTG